>NZ_OY762015.1:915000-1220000 GCF_963665055.1 uncultured Methanobacterium sp. | reverse complement strand
GAAGAGCAGCTGCACCAAGTGGAGCCAGTACCGGAGTTCGAGAAGTGGTCTCATTCCCAACCGGAGGGGTAGATGGTATTATAGAAGAAGTTGAGGATATAATCTCCGCTGAACTCATCGGTATGGATGCCGAAGACCTTCAGGAGATAGATCTGGTTTTAAAGGAAATCGACGGCACACCCAACCTATCAGCAATAGGTGGTAACACCACCGTAGCTGTGTCCATGGCAGTGGCCAAAGCTGCAGCTGCATCCTACAACCTGCCACTGTACAGGTTCCTAGGAGGTAACATGCCCTCCCAGATACCATTCCCACTGGGAAACATGATCAACGGAGGAGCACACGCCGGTCGTAATGCCCCTGACATTCAGGAATTCCTGGTCCTACCAGTAGGAGCCAGTAACATCACTGAAGCAGTGTTCACCAACGTTGCAGTCCACAAGAGAATAAGGGAAAAAATCCAAGCTAAGGATGCTCTATTTACCGGTGGAAAAGGAGATGAAGGAGGATGGGCACCCAACCTCACCAACCAGGAAGCACTGGAAATCCAGACCTCATCCTGTGCAGAAGTATCTGATGAAACCGGTGTACTTGTAAAACCATGCCTGGACATGGCAGCCAGTGAATTCTGGGACCCAGATGCAGAAAAATATGTTTACAGTAAAGAAGGAGTTAAAAGGAACACCGGAGAACAGGTGGACTACGTTAATGATATCATAGACACCTACAAAATGTTCTACGTGGAAGACCCCATCCGGGAAGGAGACTTCCAGGGATTCGCGGATCTCACCCAGAAATCAGGTAAAAAATGTTTAATCTGTGGAGATGACATCTTCGTTACCAACGCTGAAATACTGGCTGAAGGTATTGAAAAATCCGCAGGTAACTCCATCATCATCAAACCAAACCAGATCGGAACCCTGAGTGACACTTACAACACTGTTAACCTGGCCCGAACCAATGGCTACGTTCCTGTTGTATCCCACCGTTCAGGTGAAACCACCGATGAAACCATAGCCCACCTGGCAGTAGCCTGGAGCTGTCCTATCATCAAAACCGGGGCACTGGGTGGGGAAAGAATAGCAAAACTCAACGAACTCATCAGAATTGAAGAGGAAATGAGCAATCCAGAAATGGCCGATATCAAATGGTAAACAACCCACTGATTAAAAATAAAACCTGAGATATCAGTTATGGATGACACTAATTAAGGATAAATAAAAATCTTGAGATAACCCATGGACTCATACGGAGTCCTGGAACTCATATCTCCTTAATGATTTGAAATCTTTAAAAAAACTAATAATTACATGGAATTAAATGATTTTACAGTAAAATCTAAAATATTCCTAGTATCTAATAGTTCATTGATATTTCAATAATTCATGATGTCAAAAATAATTTCACGATATCTTCAGTGATGTCAAATATTTCACTGACATCTAACAATCAGTAATTGTCCAATAATTCCTTGATATCTCTAATTCAGTGATGTTCAATAATTCCTTGATATCTCTAATTCAGTGATGTTCAATAATTTCCTGATATCTATAATTCGTGACATCCATATCATTAGATGTCCTGGAATTCTTATCATGGGATAATAATTATCATAAAATAAATTTAAGACAAATATAAAAGCAAAATTAAGGAGAATCTTTAAATGGTTAAAATAACAGTAGATCAAGATAAATGTGATGGAGCAGACTGTGCAGAATGCGCAGACGTATGTCCCATGGAAGTCCTTGTACTTGAAGGAGACAAAATCGTCGTAAAAAATAAGGAAGACTGCAGTTTATGCGAAGTCTGTATGGACGTATGCCCCAACGAAGCAGTTAAAGTTGAAGAAGAATAAATCAACAATAAGAGGAATATCTATTCTATTACCCTTAAATTAAATAAAAGATTAATATAATGATATTTGGATTAAAAATCTCCTCTTAAACAAATTAACTATTAAAATAATTGAATAAAAACGGATTATAATAATTAGAGGTGGTAAGTTGTCAGAACTACTAATTCCATTAGACAAATATTTAGCAGCAGGATTACACATAGGAACCCAACAGAAGACCAAGGACATGGAACGTTACATCTACCGTGTACGAGCAGACGGACTTTACGTCCTGGATGTGCGAAAAACTAACGATAGAATCGTATCAGCCTCAAAATTCTTGGCAAAATTCAACCCAGATGATATACTGGCAGTGTCAACCAGACAGTACGGTCAAACACCAGTACGCAGGTTTGGACAAATCACCGGAGCAAAAACCATCCCTGGAAGGTTCATACCCGGAACATTAACCAACCCCAACTACGGAAAGTTCATAGAACCAGAAGTACTAATGGTAACCGACCCTAGAAGCGACTCACAGGCTATAATTGAAGCAAAACAGATAGGATTACCTGTAGTAGCACTCTGTGATACAGAAAACCTTCTGGGTAACGTGGACATAGTCATACCAGTAAACAACAAAGGAAGAAAAGCAATCGCATTAGTGTACTGGTTAATGGCCCGTCAGATACTACGAGAAAGAGAAGTACTGGCTCCTGAAGAGGACCTGGATATCCTCCCATCAGAATTCGAACTCAAAATATAAAACTACAAATTCCCCAGGACCCTTAAATTTTTAAGGGTTCTCTTTAAAGTTTTTAAAATGAACACATTGAGTTTACTGACTGATGGATAATTGTAGATAATAAGGGTAAATGGATGAAAGGGTAACTGATGAAATTTTCATCACAAATACCTAACATTTACAAATAACTAAAACCTAACATCTGCAAGTATCTAAATATTACTCACTACATAATTTCCCGATTATAATGCACTTTACATGGTCTTAACTTAAACTCGCGAACTTTAACTCTTCGCATTGCTACTAACCATGATTCTCATAAATAATTCTCATAATACTCCCATTAGCATGTTTAAATCCTTTAATGATTATATAATATATTAAAGCTCTTTAATCATCAAAAATAAAAAATTGGTAAAAAGTAAAAACATCTGATAACCTAGTTCAGAAACCTAAACTATTTTCAGAAAACTTGGGTTATCTAAGATAATTCAGGGTATTCCAGAAAACGGAGTATTCCAAAAAAAATGGAGTATTCCATTAATAGGAGTATTTCAGTAAATTGGAGTATTCCATTAATTGGGGTATTCCAGAAACTTTTTACTAAAAGGGGGATTCATATGATAAGGAAACCTGCAGTGGCAGGGATGTTCTATGAATCAGATGAAGATTCATTGAAAAAGAGGATTAAATGGTGTTACCAGCATAAATTGGGACCTGGAAGACTTCCCGGGAAAATTGGAAGTAAACGGAGTATTAAAGGATTAATTGCTCCACACGCAGGATATGTATACTCCGGACCAGTGGCTGCCTGTTCATACCTGGAACTGGCAGAAGATGGTATGCCAGATACTGTAGTTATACTGTGCCCCAACCATACTGGGATTGGATCCGGACTTTCAACTATGACTGAAGGTTTATGGTTAACTCCACTGGGAGACGTGGAAATAGACCATCAGTTCGCCAGTGAACTGTTAAATTATTATCCGTTACTGGATGATGATCCATCAGCCCATCTAAATGAGCACAGCTGTGAAGTGCAACTGCCCTTCCTGCAGGAAATCAGCCCTGATTTCCAGATGGTACCGGTGTGTATGATGATGCAGGACCTGGAAACTGCCAGAGAACTGGGAGAAGCCATTACCCATACCGCCCAGAAACTGAAACGGGACACTGTGGTAATTGCCAGCACAGACTTCACCCATTACCAGCCCCATGACGTGGCCAAGGCACATGATAAGGAAGTACTAAAAGCCATAGCTACCATGGATGAACTGGAAATGATGAACCAGATACAGAAGTTCAACGTGACCATGTGTGGATACGGTCCGGCAGCAGCCACCATTGAAGCATCCCGGGGTATGGGAGCCACCGAAGCTGATATCCTACAGTACGCAACCAGTGGTGATACTGGTGGAGACTACACCTCCGTGGTGGGATATGCATCTGCAATCTTCAAATAGTATTCACAGAATCCATAAATTGAAAACATAAATAAAGATAAATAAGCATATTTCAATAGGTAAAGATAATTCCAATTTAAGACAGGTATTAAATTCAGTAATTCCAATTTAATATACGATTAAATTCGATAATTCCAATTTAAGATAGGTACATTAGATAATTCCAATTTAACATAGGAACAAATTAATTCCAATTTAAAAGGTACAAATTAGATAATTTCAATTATAATAAGTATCAATTCAATAACACCTCTTTAACGGCTTAAAAAAACACTGTTAAAGATTATCAAATAATAATAAGAACTATCACAAAAAAAACAATAATTAAACTCATAGTAGATCATCCGGGAAAAAATAAATTCAAAGGAAGGTTTTTGTAAGGATAGAAATAAAATTTACACAGATTTAGTGAACGGAGTTCAATCCAATGACAGCTAGGGCATCTGCACCAGGCAAGGCTATTCTTTTTGGAGAACACTCAGTGGTTTACGGGAAACCCGCCATTGCAGTGGCAGTTGATAAAAGAGCCAACGTAACAATCAGGGAAGGAAACGACGACAGTATACATGTTAAAATCCCAGAACTGGATGTATATGGGATCATCGACATAGAAACTGGTTTAATAAGTCTAGAAAATGACCTATTAAGTCAAGAAAACCCGGATAGATTTGACGCAGGAATTTTAAAATTCATTAAGAGTGCATTGTTTCGAACCGAGCTTGGATCATCACCTGATCACGGTCTGGACATAACAGTGGATCTGGAAATACCCATAGGAGCCGGGCTGGGATCATCAGCAGCCATAACAGTTGCCACCCTCGCCGCAGCAGCACGTTATTACCAGCAGGAACTATCCCTGGAAACCCTGGCACTTACTGCCCACCAGGTGGAATTAGAAGTTCAGGGAGCAGCAAGCCCACTGGACACCACTGTATCAACCCACGGTGGATTTCTATACTTCACACATGAAAGTGGAGGCGTGAAAATAAAACCCGCCCTGGAAATGCCACTGGTAGTGGGTTACACCAGCCAACCAGGTAACACTGGTCTCCTGGTGCAACAGGTCCGTAAACTCTGCAACAACCACCCCACAATCATAAAGCCCATTATAGGGCTCATGGGAAATGTGACCAATGATGCACGAGAATCCATCACCCGGGGTGAGGAAGAACGTGTAGGAGAATTGATGAACATTAACCAGGGATTACTGGATGCACTGGGAGTTAACACCGATGAATTATCCCGATTGATCTACCATGCACGCAGTGCTGGAGCCCTGGGTTCCAAACTAACCGGTGCTGGAGGGGGAGGTAGCATGATTGCTTACTGCCCTGGGAAAACCAGAGAAGTACTGGAAGAACTCCAGTCTATTGATAATGCCTTTCTGGTTGGAATATCACGAAAAGGGGTGACCTGGTGATTAATAGATTGATGATTATTGCATTGATGATGATTATAGATTGATACGAGGTAGTTCATGATTATCCTGAAACTGGGTGGAAGTGTAATCACCCGCAAAGACGCTACAAAACCCACCCTTGACCCGGTGAATCTGGATAGAATTGCCCAGGAAATAGCCCGGGCTGGTAACAGAAAACTAATCATAATCCACGGAGCCGGAAGCTTCGGACACCTGCACGCCAGAAAATATGAAATAGGAAGCCCCATAACAACTCCAGAAGAACTGGAGCGTAAAAGAATGGGATTCACCCTAACCCAGAATTCGGTTAAAAATCTCAACCACTTCGTATGCCACTACCTGCTGAAATACGAAATCCCAGCAGTGGCAGTACCACCATCATCATTCATAATAACTGAAAATAAACGGATTAAATCAGCAAACTTGGAAATAGTGGAAAAATACCTGGAAATGGGATTAGTACCAGTACTATACGGAGACGTGGTCATGGATACCGATGAAAGTATCCAGATGGCAGTGGTATCCGGTGACCAGCTGGTGAACTACCTGTCAAAGGAACTGCAGCCAGAGCGGATCATCCTGGGCTCAGACGTGGATGGAATATACGACAGTGACCCCAAAACACATTCCCAGGCTCAACTTCTGGAAGAAGTAAACTCCATGGAAGATCTTAAATTCCTGGAGGGAGCACGAACCGTTGACGTGACCGGTGGAATGGCAGGTAAACTGACAGAACTACTGGAACTGGCAGGGAAGGGAATCGAATCAGAACTGATCAATGTCGGTTGTGAAGGATTACTGGAAAGTGCCTTAAAGGGTGAAAAAGTCAGGGGAACAATTATAAGTAAACAATAGGGTCATTTTAAATAAAATAGGACCTCTTTATATAAAATAGGACCTCATTTAAACAAAATAGACCCCCTTTAAATAAAATTGGACCCACTTTAATAAATTCATAAATTTAAATTAAATTCACAAATAATCACGTTCACAATTCATTAAAAACTAATCATTACTCACTAAAATATTCAGAACAATCATTAGATTAGAATTTCAAATTATGCACATGGAAATAGAATTCACATGGAAATAGAATGAATAATCCAAATAATCGATGGAATAAAATTATTAAAATAAATCATTAAATCATGCGTAAATCACAAATAAATCATTCACGAGCATCAATCATTAAAAAAAAATTGATATTACTTAGAATAAAATGGAAAGACATGAAATTAATGGTAGAGATTGAAATTAGACCATAGGAAGAAATTATGATTTCAGATAGAAAATTAGAGCATTTGCTATTATGTACCCACAGCGATGTGGAATACCATAAAAAAACAGGATTTAAAGATGTGGAACTCGTCCACAAAGCCCTTCCTGAAATAAATAAGGAAGAAATAGATTTATCCACCTCCCTACTTGGGAAAAAAATGGATGCACCCATAATAATAACTGCCATTACAGGAGGACACCCCTCCTCAATAGAAGTAAACCAGAAACTGGCCCAGGCAGCAGGAAACCTTAACATAGGTATGGGGCTGGGAAGCCAGAGAGCTGCAGTAGAAAACCCAGAATTGACATCAACCTATACAGTTGCCCGAGAAGCAGCCCCTGATGCACTGCTAATTGGTAACATAGGAGCTCCTCAAATGGAACAGGCCCTTGAAGCCAGTCAGATGATGGGCCTTGATGCAATGGCCATTCACCTGAACCCATTACAGGAGGCCATCCAGCCAGAGGGAGATGTGGACAGCAGAGGATACCTGGAAAACATCAAAAAAACCACAGAAGAAATGAAAATCCCGGTAATAGCCAAGGAAACCGGTGCAGGGATCAGTGGAAACGATGCCAAACTACTGGAAAATGTGGGTGTTAAAGCTATTGATGTTGCAGGATCTGGAGGAACAAGCTGGGCAGCAGTAGAAACCTACCGCTCACCTGATAAAGATATGGGTGAACTGTACTGGGACTGGGGAATACCCACCGCAGCCAGCACAGTAGAAGTCTCCCAATCAGTCCAGATACCAGTAATCTCCTCTGGAGGAATAAGAAACGGATTAGAAGCAGTTAAAGCATTAGCCTTAGGGGCTGATGCTGTGGGAATGGCATTACCAGTTCTCAAAACATCCTACCTCGGTGAAGGAGCACTGGAGCAATTCTTCCAGAAATTCATGGACCAGATCAAAGTAGCCATGTTCCTGGTGGGTGCATCAAACCTGAAACAACTGCAAAAAACGGACCTGGTAATACAGGGAAAAACAAGAGAATGGCTCACAGAAAGGGGCTACGATACTAAAATTTATGCAAGGAGGTCATCCTTATGAGTGTGGAAGTTATCGCCATAGGCGGATACGAAGAAGTGGGCAAAAACATGTCCGCAGTTAAAGTGGGGGATGATGTGGTTATATTCGACATGGGAATCAACCTGGATCGAATTCACATACACGAAGACACAGACATTGCCCGTATGCACAGTCTGGACCTGATTGAAAGGGGAGTCATACCTGATGACACCCTGATGAAGGATGTTGATGGAAAGGTCCGGGCCATAGTATTCAGCCACGGACACCTGGACCACATTGGAGCAGTGGCCAAACTAGCCCACCGCTACGATGCACCCCTCATTGGAACACCCTACACCCTGGCACTGGTGGAAAACAGTATAAAACAGGAAAGAAAATTCGAGGTTTCCAATCCCCTCCAGGTTCTAAACTCAGGGGAGAAAATGCAACTATCCCCGGACATCACCCTGGAATTTGTGCACACCACCCACAGTATACCACAGGCTGTAACCCCGGTACTGCACACCTCAGAGGGTATAATTGTCTATGCCAATGATTACAAATTCGACAACCACATGATGCTCAGCCCACCACCGGATTATGAACGCCTAAGGCAACTGGGAAGGCAGGGAGTTCTGGCATTGATTGTGGAAACCACCAGGATGACCGAGACCAAGCAGGAAAAAACCCACTCTGAGAAAGTGGCCAGAATAGTCCTGGAAGATATAATGAAGGATATTCTACCTGCACCTGAAGGTTTACTGGTCACCACCTTCAGCAGTCATATTGAACGTATCCAGGCTATATGTAACATTGCCCAGGAAAGTGACCGGAAAATCTTACTCCTGGGAAGATCAATGGAACGCTTCGGCAGCATAGCCGAGAAGATGGGAATCCTAAAACTCCCCTCCGGTACAAGTATCTTCGGCAGCCCAAAATCAGTTAACCGGGCACTGGCCCGTGCTGAGGAGAACCGTTCCGATTACATACTGGTAACCACCGGACACCAGGGAGAACCCGACGCACTACTACCCCGGATAGCCAGTGGAAGAACCCACTTCAACGTGGCCCCCGGGGATAATGTGGTTATCAGCGCACCAATCATACCCAACCCCACCAACGCCGCCAACCGAAACCTCATGGAGCGACGTTTAAAAGGTAACGGGGCTCGAATTTATACCAACGCCCATGTATCTGGTCATGCAGGTCGAGAAGACCACCGTGACTTCATACGCATGCTGCAACCCGAACACATCATACCATCCCACGGTGACCTGGAAATGCTGGCCGCCTACACCGAGTTAGCAGAGGAAGAAGGATACAAAATGGGTAATGATATTCACGTACTTAGAAATGGACAGGCACAGGTTTTCAATGGAGGACTTTAATGGAAACAAAACTGGAAGTAACTGAGATTCTCAAAAGATACTCTGCAGATATAGATCAGGAGATGAACCGGGCACTGGAAACAGTGGACCCTGAAACACTCCTCCAAGCATCAGAACATCTTGTAAAAGCTGGTGGAAAAAAACTCAGACCATCACTGGCGATTTTAAGCGCAGAAGCCGTGGGTGGCACGGTTAAATCCGCCCTTAAAACAGGAGCAGCCGTGGAACTAATCCACACCTTCAGTTTGATTCATGACGATATCATGGATCAGGATGAGAAAAGAAGGGGCAAACCATCGGTACATGTAATATGGGGAGAACCAATGGCCATCTTAGCCGGGGACACTCTCTTCTCCAAGGCATTTGCCTCGGTAATGCAGAGTGAAGATGATGGGGTAACACCAGAACTGATATTACCCGCACTTCACACCGTGGTGGATAGCTGTGTGAAGATCTGTGAAGGTCAGGCAATGGACATGGGCTTTACCGAGCGCATGGATGTCAGTGAAGAAGAATACATGATCATGATCTACAAGAAAACCGCAGCACTCATTGCCGCAGCCACCAAAGCAGGAGCCATACTCGGCGGGGGATCACCAGAACAGGTGGAAGCCCTGGCTGAATACGGGAGACTCATAGGTCTGGCATTCCAGATACAGGATGACTACCTGGATGTGGCTAGTTCTGAAGAAGACCTGGGAAAACCAGTGGGCAGTGACATAGTCGAGGGTAAAATGACCCTCCTGGTGGTGCACGCACTCAGCCAGGCCAGTGAAGAGGACAAGAAACGGTTACATGTAATCCTCAAGGAAGATGGGGATGAAAACGTTTCAGAAGCCGTGGAGATACTGGAAAAATATGGATCTATAGAGTACGCATGGAAGGTAGCTCGGGAAAACGTTAACTTGGCAAAAGAACTGTTGATTAATAATTTAGATGATAGTCCATCCAGAGATGCACTCTTCCTGATAGCGGACTTTGTACTGGAACGCATTAACTAAGTTATGCTGGAATGCAGTTACTAAGTTTGTACGGGATACAGTAACTAAGTTTATACTGGTATGCAGTTACTAACTTTGTACCAGAATGCAGTACTAACGTTGTACTGGAAATCTAGTAATTAACGTTGTACCGGAATGCAGTAATTAACGTTGTACTGGAATTTAGTAACTAACTTTGTACCGGAATGCAGTAACTAACTTTGTACCGGAATGCAGTAACTAACTTTGTACCAGAATGCAGTAACTAACTTTGTATAAGAACGCAGCAACAAAAAAAACCCGCTTAATTTATTATTTTTTATTTATTTCTCATATTTTTTTTAGAAGTTATTTTTCCTGGTCAGTGGAAAGGTTTACCTGGCCATTAGAAAGGATCAAAAAAATGAAGTGATTACCAATGGATAAACTGGAAGAAATCATTCGAAAGTACGCTCTTATCAATGCAGCTAAACACGGAGGCCAGGCCCAGCCTGGAGCAGTTATAGGAATGATAATGAGCAAACACCCTGAATGCCGTAAGGATGCAGGGCAAGTTTCAAAAACCGCGGGGCAAATTGTTAGCACAATCAACAAGATGCCTTTGGATGCTCAGACCAAGGAACTGGAAGAGTTAGGTGGCTATCAGGAGAAAAAAGTGGAGAAAGTCAAGGGACTGGTTGACTTACCTGAAGTGGATGGTGAAGTTGTGCTCCGTTTTGCACCAAATCCATCAGGCCCCCTACATATAGGTCATGCAAGAGCAGCAGTGTTAAACCAGGAATACAGAAAACGGTATGGGGGTAAGCTTATCCTGAGGGTTGAAGACACAGACCCTCGAAGGGTGGACCCTGAAGCTTACCAGATGATAGATGAAGACCTGCACTGGATGGGTGTGGAGTGGGATGAGAAGGTAATTCAGTCAGACCGTATGGAGATCTACTACCAGCATGCCCTGGAACTCATTAAACAGGGAGGGGCCTATATGTGCACCTGCCCAGGGGATGTGTTCAAAGAACTCAAAGACTCATCCAAATCCTGTCCCCACAGGGATGCATCAGTGGAGGAGAACCTGGCCCTCTGGGAGAAGATGCCAGAAACTGAAGAAGGAGAAATGGTTCTCAGGGTTAAAACCGATATAAAACATAAAAACCCAGCAATAAGAGACTGGGTGGCCATGAGGGTAGTGGATGATGAACACCCCCGTGTTGGTTCCAAATATAAGGTTTACCCCATGATGAACTTCTCAGTGTCAGTGGACGACCACCTCCTGGGTGTGACCCACGTCTTAAGGGGTAAGGACCACCTGGCCAACAGTGAAAAACAGGAATACCTCTACCACCACATGGGATGGGAAGTACCCCAGTTCATACACTACGGACGACTTAAAATGGATGATGTTCGATTATCCACATCCCAAGCCAGAAAAGGAATAGAAGAAGGCACCTACAGTGGCTGGGACGACCCCCGACTGGGCACCATAAGGGCCATTGCCCGGAGAGGTATACAGTCTGAAGCCATCAAGGAGTTAATGCTTGAAATCGGGGTGAAAATAGCTGACTCCACCGTAACCTGGAAGAAGATCTACGGATTGAACCGTGCATTCCTTGAAGATAAGGCCCACAGGTACTTCTTCACCCCCAATGCACAGCTGGTGGAAATCCAGGATGTGCCTGAATCTTTACTGGGAAGCGTGGAACGACCACTCCACCCAGACCACCTGGACAGGGGAATGCGTAAACTTGAATTCAATGGAAATGTTTACCTGGACCAGGATGATATCCCCTCCAGTCCAGATAAAGTTCTGCGACTCATGGATGCAGTGAACATAACCTTCCAGGATGGAAAGGCACAATACCACAGTGAAGGTATTGATGAAGCCAGGGAAGCAAAGGCCAAGATAGTGCAGTGGGTCCCGGCGGATGGAAGAATCGAAACAGAACTGGTAATGCCAGATGCATCCACTGTTACTGGGTTTGCTGAGAAATCATTGTCTACAGTGCAGGTGGATGATGTGGTACAGCTGGAAAGGATCGGTTTTGCCCGACTAGACCAGGCTGAAGATGGGAAGTTAAGGTTCTATTACGCCCATAAATAAGTAACCCAAGCATAGTAAATTAGATTAATTTATTTTTTTCTAATTTACCTTCTTATTTATTACATCCTTATTCATTACACCTTGATTTTTTATTTCCCCTATTTTGCACCTATTTGCATTATCCTATTTTGCATTATTATTTCTAGATTTTCATTTTCTAAATTCTCATTTTCATTTCCCTACTCTAAATTTTTAACAATAAGCACCCTTCATATAAAGTAGTGGTGGTTTATAATGGAGTTTAAAACAATACTTGAAGAAAGGTATGCAACAAAGGTTTTTGATGGTAGGAAAATTGATGAAGGTAAGATTGAGCAAATTAAGGAAATGATAAGGCTCTCGCCGTCAGCAATAAACATACAACCCTGGAAAATTAAAATAATATCCGATGAAAAATTGAAGGAAGAGTTATCTCCAGCTACTATGGAACAGCCTCAAATTAAGTCATGTTCACATCTATTAGTATTCTGTGCTGATAAAGACCTTGAGAAAAATGCAGATAGAGTGCTTCAAGATGTCAAAGCTATGGGAGTGCCAGAAGAAAATGTTAAACAATTAGAATTTGTTCTGGAAACATTTTTAAGCAATTTCCCGGGTGAAGCCTCACTTTGCGAAGCACAACACAATGTTTTCATTGCAGCTATAACTGCGATTTATGCTGCCAAATCTTTAGGAATTGATTCCTGTCCAATGCAAGGATTTGATCCAGTATCTTACTCAAAAATTCTAGAAATTCCAGAAAATCTGGTACCCACCCTAATTGTACCACTGGGATATCCAGCAGACAAACCCATGCCCAAATCCAGACTACCTAAAGAAGAAATATTCTTTTAAAAACAGGATATAAGCTTTAAAACAGCTTAAACTACTTTATTTTTTTAGTTTAACTAATTTACTTTGAGTTTTGACTGATTCATTTTTTATTTTTAACTACTTTACTTTTTCAAAGTAAATTTTTACATTAACATTAACTTTTTTTTATACGATAATTAACTTTTTTACACTAATAATAGCTTTCTTACCGTACTATCAGTGTTTTCATTTTACTATCATTGTTTTCATTTTATTTCCACATTTTTTTCAGGTAACTTTCAGTAGTTTATGTGAACTACGTCACTAAAAATGCGATAAATCATTTGTGCCTGTGATGTTAAGTTTTAACTGTTAATAAAAACAAATTATTATACAGTAAAAAAGAATGGAAATCCTTCGTTAAACCCATAACAACATAACCCTTTTAATAAAGGTGACATACCAATGGAAACAGATTATTATCATGATACCAGGATGCAAAAACTCTTCCAGGTACTGGAAGAACCCAAATCCCTGGATGAAATAGATCTTTCACCGGGATTCATAAAGAACCTGCTACTTAAGATCATCAACACCTACGGGAACATAAAAGTACAGCAGATTCATGAAATCACCGGACTTCACGTTAACATCCTAGAACAATGCCTTAAACCAATGGAAAAGGAAGATCTCATAGCCCAGACCGGTGGGGGATTCCTTTTTGCCAGTGTAGATTACACCATCAAGAAACAGGGCCACCTGAAAGCAGCCCAGTTAATGGAGGAAAACCCCTACATTGGAATGGCACCGGTAACCTACGATGACTACTTCAAGATCATGGAAGTCCAGATCAAAGGACGATACCCACTCAAAATACCCAAGGAAGTAGTGGAAAGAGCATTCCATGATGTGGTGGGAATGGCCTACCCCAAAAAGGTCCTCACCGAAGCAGCCATTGGAGGTAAAGGATTCTTCATCTACGGGCCCCCCGGAACTGGTAAAACATTTCTAACCAGTAAAATGTCGGAAATATTACCCCCCATAATCATACCACGCTACATTGAGTTCAGTGGTAACATAATACAGTTACTGGACCCAGATTTCCACAGGCTGCGACCGGAACAACCCGGAGACCCCCGCTGGGTGAAAATCTATGCCCCATTTGTATTCACTGGATCAGAGCTCAGCACTGAAAAACTGGAAACACTATACGACCCCAACAAGGGAGTTTATGAAACTTCACCCATCCTGAAAGCCAATGGAGGAGTCCTTTTACTGGACGACCTGGGACGACAGAAGGAAGACCCCAACGTACTCCTTAACCGGATGATCGTGCCCCTGGAGAACAAGAAGGATGTGATCTATGTCAAGGGGGCACCGGTAATTGTGCACACCCACTTCATACCTGCCCTGTCCACCAACCTGGAGATCACCATCATTGATGAAGCACACCTTCGCCGTGCACCTTTACATGTGTACCTGGAAGTTCCCAGTTCCGATGAAATAGTGGAGGTTTTCAAGCGTAACCTGGACACCCTCAAGGAGGATTATGATGAAGATGTTCTGGAACGCTTCCGGAAAGTTTACATTCCCCAGATGCAGGGAGGGGAAAGCTTAAAACCCACCTTTGCCCATGCCAGGGATATTGCCCAGATAGCCCAGGCTATACGTATCCGGAGGGAAGAAGATAAGATGACAGTGGAAATACTGGAAGAAGCATTGAATCAACATATCCTGGTATCAATGCAGCGTAAATACACTCCAGAACTGTTTGAAAGAATAATCACCCAGGGAAGCAAGCCACATCAGTAATTATCATGGGATGTGCATCTAGAACAGACTTAAAAGACATATTTGGGGAGTGAAATGTTTATTAAGGCAGTCTATTAAGGTAGTCTAATAAGCAGCTTAAACCTGTCGTAAAGTATGTCTCATAAAACAAGTCTCAAAAACATTGCATGTCTTTAATACATAAACCACCAATTCCATGATCACCAAGGGGCAATGATCATACAACTTGAAAGTAGATTATCACCATCATAAATCCATTAAATATTGAATAAGACATATTAACGGACACACCTTGAGTTATAGTTAGTTTAATGAGATTTATTCCCTTAATAGTTACGTGGGAAAATCTTTTTAAGCGGTTATTTACAATATAAAAGAGGTTGAATTCACTACACTATAAGAGGATGATTATATATGACATGCAACATTTTAGTAGGCGGAGGTTGGGGTGATGAAGGTAAGGGTAAGTGTATTACCTACCTTTGTTACCAGGACAAACCGGAGATCATTGCCCGTGCTGGAGTAGGGCCTAATGCAGGCCATTCTGTGGAGTTTAACGGAGAAAAATATGGGCTAAGGATGATCCCATCAGGTTTTGTTCACACCGGAGCAAGACTCCTTATAGGAGCCGGTGTACTGGTTGACCCATCAGTCTTCCACCACGAACTGGACTACCTCAACAAATACCAAGTAAAGAATAGAACCTTCGCTGATTATCGCTGTGCCATAATCGAAGAAGAACACAAAGAGCAAGATAAAGGCTCTGACCACCTTTATAAGAAGATCGGAAGTACTGGAACTGGCTGTGGACCAGCCAACCGTGATCGGGCACTGCGAACCATAAAACTGGCTGGTGATGTTGATGCAATGGAAGGATACACCACCGACGTGCCACTGGAAGTCAACACTGCCCTGGATGAGGGAAGAGATGTTTTCATTGAAGGATCACAGGGATTCGGATTATCTTTATACTATGGAACCTACCCATTTGTAACCAGTAAGGACACCACTGCCTCCAGTGCAGCAGCGGATGTTGGTGTGGGACCCACTCGTATTGATGATGTTATTGTTGTTTTCAAATCATACATAACCCGTGTTGGAGAAGGACCATTCCCATCAGAGATCACCCAGGGTGAAGCTGAAAAGATGGACATAGAAGAATACGGAACAGTCACCGGACGAAGAAGGAGAGTAGGACTATTTGACATGGAACTGGCCCGTGAATCATGTATGATAAACGGTGCAACCCAGATCGCACTAACCTGTGTGGACCGGTTATACCCATCCTGCGAACGGGTAACTGAATACTCAGACCTATCTGCAGAAGTCAAACAGTTCGTACAGGAAATTCAGGACGAAACCAAGGTACCAGTAACCATAATCAGTACCGGACCCGACCTGAAAGATACCATAGACCTACGTGACGAATTAATGTAAAAATCAGGGTTAGCTTTCTAATCTGGATTAACCCCTAATTAATAGGGGTAAATCACCTGATAATATGATTGGGGTTGAAACACCCCTCAATACTAATTTTTTCTATTTTGATATTCACTAATTTGAGTTTATTTTTACTAAAGTAATTCTCATGGTTAATTACTCCAGAGTACATAAGAACTCCTGAGTACATAAATATTATAAGAATTACAATGAAGGTGGGTGAATAAATGCTGGAGATAACCGTCCATGAAATAAAAGGTCACTGTCCAGTTTACAAAGAAGGGGACCGTATGGTTTTCAAGGATCCAGAAATAGACTTGGATAAAACCGATGCCCTCTGCACCCACGCACTATCTACTATTCTCCATTATACTACTATTCTAGAGCATGACTGGATCTCACTAAGCTTAGGTTTAACCAGGGAAGGTGATGAAGACCATGCCTACATGCAGTGCGTTGATCCTGGAACACCTTACACTGATGGTGGTACAGTAATTTTCAAATGCCGAAGATTGGAGGAATGAAACAAAGTCTACTCTGATTCATTTTGAGGAATCATGAAAAAATCCTACCCTTTGATAAATTGGAGGAAGTATGAAAATTTACCTTTTGATTTCAGGTAAGTATGGGAGCCGGGTGGTCAACAACCTGGCTGAGCACGGAATGGCTAGTAACATAGTGGGAATGGAAGAATTCCCCCAGGACCTACCGGAGTTCATAGAGGATTTCACCAGCTACATCCCCCAGAATCTACCCCCAGCAGATCTTATCATTGCAGTGGGACTATCCGGTGATATTAACATGATAGTCCCATACATAGCTCAAGAAACCGGTGCAAAATCAGCCATAATACCAGTGTATGATCCCCAGCAGATGCCCCCTGGACTGCAGAAGGAGATCCAAGAATCCGCCCCCAATGTCAGGATCGTTTTCCCCAAACCATTCTGTTCCCTGGAACCAGTGGGTGATGCCCCCATAGATGAGTTTGCCACCAGATTCGGTAAACCAGTCCTGTTCATCAAGTCCGATAAATACATTAAAAAGGTTGAAGTCCTAAGAGGAGCGCCCTGCGGTTCTACAGATTACATTGCCAAGGGACTGTGGAGTACGCCGGTGGAGGAAGCAGAATCGAGTGCCACCTTGAAACTTCACAATTATCCATGTAATGCCAGCAGTGACACTGACCCCGCAGTGGGGGATACCAGCATGCACCTGGCCAGCTACCAGATAAAAGAAGCCATTAAACGGGGTCTGGGCTTTGCCATAAAAACAGCCGTGGTGGACCCAGAAAAGTGCAACCCAGAAAAGTGCCAGGAAGAGTGTATTGGAAGCTGCCCCCAGGTACTCATTGGATTAAATACCATAACCTTTAATCAGGATAACGTGGCAGAAATTGACCCTGCTACATGTGGATACTGTGAGATATGTGTCAGGGAATGTCCACTGGATGCTATTGAAATTAAAAGTGGAAGATTTGAACTTGGAATATAAATTTGAACTAAAAATGGGCTCTCTTTTTGTAAACATGTTTTAAGGATTGCAGACAAAAATATGGGTAGTACAGGTTAGCCGGCTATTTGTGACTGTTCTATGATGAATAACTGGAACTGTTCGTATCAACTACGAACGGTTCGTAACAAATATTATATGGATTCAAATGGAATATCTAAGCAGGTAACTGGAATAATTCAAGAGGTGATATGATGGATAATAAAGAGAAGGTAATTAAAGCTTTCAAAGAATCTGAAGAACCTTTAAACGCCACTAAAGTAAGCCAGATATCTGGTGTGGAGAAAAAAGAAGTTGACAAGATCATGAAAGAACTTAAAAAAGATGAAACAATCATTTCTCCTAAAAGGTGTTACTGGGCTTTAAATGAATAAAATAGCATCATAACTTATTTTTTTTATTTTTAAATATCATTTAACCTTTTTCTGATTAACTTTCATTAAAACCGTAACTGGATATAGTAACTGTAATCGGTTATAGTAAATTAAAAACAAAACAGGTCATAGTAAAAATATCACTGGAACAATATCAACTAATTTATTAAGGACTTTAAAGTAGAATTAATTATTGATAGGTGTTATTTTAACTGGATTGTGTTTTTAAATATAATGCAGAGATGAGTACTATGAAACTTTACGTGATAAGTTCAGGGAAGTATGGTAGTCGTATTGTTAACAGCCTGGCAGAAATGGGACTGGCCAGTAGTATGGTGGGGTTAGAAGAAATTCCAGATGACCTTCCAGAGTTTATTGATGACTTCCAGCAGTACGTGCCAAAATCCATCCCCACTGCGGATCTCATCCTGGCAGTGGGACTATTCGGTGATGTTAACATGATCGTACCAATCATCGCCAGGCAAAGCGGTGCCAAATCAGTGATCATACCCATTCACGACCCGGCACAGGTACCACCAGGCCTACAACGGGAAATAGAAGAATCCGCCCCTGAAGTTAAGATAGTATTCCCCAAACCATTCTGCTCCCTGGAACCAGTGGGAGACACCTACATCGACAAATTCGCCCATGAGTTTGGTAAACCAAAACTGGAAATAGAAGCAGGCAACCTCATCAAGAAGGTGAAGGTGCTCAGAACTGCGCCCTGTGGCAGTACCCATTTCATTGCCGAGAATATTGAAGGCATACCCATTGAGGAAGCAGAGCAGGAAGCAGGTAACAAACTACACAACTACCCATGTAATGCCAGTATGGCCACTGACCCCGTGGTGGGTGACACCATACTTCACCTGGCAGGGTACCAGGTTAAAGAAGCAGTGCGCAGGGCAGTGGGTTTTGCAATGAAATCAGCGGTGGTGGACCCTGAAACCTGTGAAGCAGATGAATGCCAGCACGAATGTATCAAGCACTGTCCGCAGGTACAGATAGGCATGGATACTGTAACTTTAAATGATAAGGAACAGGCAGTAATTGACCCGGCCAGCTGTGGATGTTGTGAAATATGCATACAGGAATGTCCATATGGATCCATAGAAATGGAAGAAAAGAAGTTCACACTGGATTGAAAACTACCAGTATTTCAATAATAGATTATGCGAATCTAGAATCAATTACATTGAATTAATCAATACAACTAATCCAGTACAACTAATCAGTTATTCTAAACAACAAATTTCAGGAATTTTTTAGTGAGTGATATTAATGCAAGGTAAAGTAATTTTTATAGGAGCAGGGCCTGGAGACCCGGAACTATTAACCATAAAAGCCTCCAAGGTCATTGCCGAGGCAGATGTGATTATCTATGCTGGATCCCTGGTGAACCCGGAGGTTTTATCTGGAGCCAAAGAAGGTGCCCAGATATACAACAGTGCCCAGATGAACCTGGATGAAATCGTGCAAATGATGGAAGAATCCACCAGTGAGGGAAAACTGGTTGCACGGGTGCACACCGGTGACCCTGCTATATACGGGGCAATCGCCGAACAGATACAGTACCTTAAAAGTAAAAACATCCATTACCAGATCATCCCTGGTGTAAGTTCCCTGTTTGCCTCTGCAGCAGCACTGGAAGCAGAATTAACCCAACCTGAAGTTTCACAGACAGTTATAATAACCAGACCATCTGGCCGCACACCCAAACCAGAACGGGAAGCTATTTTCCGTCTGGCAGAACACCAAGCCACCATGTGCATATTCCTGGGAGTCCACATGATCGGTAAAGTAGTATCAGAACTTTTAACATTTTATGACCCGGGGACTCCAGTGGCGGTGGTCCAAAAGGCCAGTTGGGATGATGAAAAAATAGTCAGGGGTACCCTGGAGGATATAGTTGACCAGGTACAAGGAGCTGGTATAACCAAAACTGCCCTTATTGTGGTGGGAGATGTGCTTGGTACAAGTAGAGTGACTCCATCCAAACTGTATGATGCCCACTTCACACATGAGTACAGAAAAGGTGAAGGAGAATAGTTAATGCTGATTTTACTTTAATTTAAAAATGGCATTCTTTAGATTAAATGCACGTTTTTGGATTCTCTAAAAAACTTTTAATTTTTAATAAAATTTATTTTTAATTCTTTTTTTTAATCTTTATTTTAAAGCAGAATACCAGAACATTAATATAATTAACTCAAAAAATTAAGAAAAATCAAAAATAACCTTTATAAATGAAAGTCTAAGCTTATTTACCCATAGCTCTCCATATCATACGGGAAACACTGTGTAAAATCAATCCAGTGAAAGCTATGAATGTTCCAAAAATGGCAATGAGTCCTGCCAGGGTAGTGGGGAATAAGGTGGTCATCTGACCCCCCAGATACTCTCCAAAGAATTTCAAACCTAATATCAAGCCAATTAAAACTAAAATAAGTCCTGGAACTGTGAAGTAGTATAATGGTCGGTTGAATTCCATGTCCTGTAAGATTCGCACCAGAACACTCACTCCGTGGCTGAATGGATTCTTTTTATGGTGAGACTCCTCTCCATAAGTAGTGGTTATTTCCACTTCTTTAATCCTTAAACCTGCTTTAGAAGCTTCAATGAGCATTTCACTTTCAATGGTGTAACCAGTACTGTGAAATCGGAATAAGGGGATGGTATGACCGGCAAATGCACGGAAACCACTCTGACTGTCGGTTACATCCATTTTTCCACTGATGTTGGTGGCAGTGTCCAGTACGTTCTGTCCCACACGCCGGTAAGCAGGGGTTTCTTTCCCATTACCATTTAAGTATCGGCTCCCATTTACTATGTCAGCTTCACCATTGATAATTGGTTCAAAAAGTTTGGGTATTTCGTCGGGCTCGTGTTGACCATCGGAGTCCAGGGTTACTATGATATCTGCATCCTTAGCTGCCTTGAAACCAGTTTTGAGTGCTGCCCCTTTTCCCTGATTCTGGGGATGGACTAGTACTTTAGCTCCAGCTAACCTAGCTATATCTGCAGTTTTATCATGGCTGCCGTCATCCACAACAATAACCCTTAATACATGTTGCCGTGTTCCCAGCACCACGCTGCCAATGGTTTTTTCTTCATTATAAGCGGGTATAATGGCTATAATCTTTATTAATACCCCTCCCGATAACGTTAATAATATTGCAATAGGTGGATAATATTTTCATTTCATGTTTATATTCACTAACACCTTAAATTTTATGGTATTAAAATTTAATGATACTTTATTTTATCACATTATCCCATTTCATATGTTGAAGATATAATTTATTATCAAATATTGTAGGTCATGGTATTTAACCTATTTTTTATATTCAACCAGTACTCAACTCTCTTTATAAACGAAATTAAATAATAGAATACAGTTAATCCTTATTTATTTTCATTATTTCTACTAAATTTGGTCGTTTAATCAGTTTAATGGAGTTGTTTTTAATCAAACATGTTATTTGTTGTTGAAACTTATAAAACTTCTCATTTTAGATTCTAAAAAATGATGTTCAATCAAATAATAGTTACAGTTATATGTCACTAGTAATAAAATCTTCATATCATTTTTTAATGGATGATTGATGGGAATTTCCAAGTTGTCTAATTGTTCCCTTAAATTAATTATTAAAATTAAAATAACTGTTGAGTGATCTTTGAATTACTATTTAAGAATAATAGAATACTGTTGGGATGATCTCAGAATTATTATTCAACAATAATTAAAATAACTTATCTACCTGTAAATTTAACCAGTAACTGAGGAGTAATGAAATTGAGCACTGTTGAAATAGATAATAAAAAACGTTTCCAAATTGGATTACCAGTTAATTATATTATAACTCTTATTGCTTACCTTTTAGCCCTGATTGCGGCAGAACTCTTAACCACTTATGTTAATAAGACATGGGGACTTGCTGCTCATACCTGTATTTTATTTGCTCTTCTGGTGAATGCAGCCATGGTGGATTCAACTGATTTCTCCAACCTGCTACGCAGTATGATGCCCATACCCATCATACGTATTGTGGGACTCTCCATACCCATGATGCAGATAAAACCATTATACTGGTTCCCTATTGTTGCCATACCCCTTTTTGCAGCATCCCTAACTATCATACGCAGTCAGAATTTATCCATGGTTGATGTGGGATTAGTTCTGGGTAATGTTAAAGTTCAACTTCTCATTGCCACCACTGGATTTGTCACCGGTATTATTGAGTATTTCATTCTCCGACCGGATCCATTGATCTCGCAGTTTACTCCAGTGCTGATTATTGGTGCATTCTTAATATTGTTGATATCTACGGGGCTGGCTGAGGAGTTACTCTTCAGGGGGATCTTGCAGAACAATGTTACCAACATGTTTGGGGTAGGTTTTGGTCTTCTTTACACCTCTTTGGTGTTTACCACCATGCACATTGGCTGGATATACTTTGCGGATTTAGTCTTTGTGTTCTGTGTGGCCCTGTTCTATGGTACTTGCCTTATTAAAACCAGATCAATATTTGGAATAACCTTTGCACACGGAATTTCCAACTCCATGCTGTTCTTGGTGATGCCATTTGTGAATTTAGCTGCCTTTGGTCTACATTAAGTTAGTTCATTTCTGGGGGGACAGTGGGTTTATCCTTCTGAACGGAGAAATGGATACTAAACACTCATCTGACATCTTATACTCCTTTTTGGATTTATTATAATTCAAATATATTGTATCCTTCCAAATTATTCTGATTTTAATTATAGTTAAGTGCGGATTTAGAACTAAAGTTCAAATATAACTCAATTAGCATCAAAATTTAGTTTCAATTAAACTTTTAATAAGTATTATCTTATTAAAAGCATTATCTTGTAATTCATTGAGACTATGGGGTCATTAAGTGTCATTAGACAATAATGGAAAAAAATTACCAAAAATCAAATCAAGCTCGTGGGATAGACCTCATTTATGATGAAAATAAAAAGAAGATAAGTGGTCTTAAAGGTAATATGTTTTTTGAGCATTCTTGGCTGCGGATCTCTGATTGTTAGGATAGTAAATGAAATCACTAATTCCCCGGATGCGGTAACCTTCTCGTTTTAAAGTGTAAGTACCTTCCCAATCAGTCATCACCCCATCAATAGTGAAATTACCTGTAAAGTTTTTACCATCATTCTGGAAGTAAGTTACACCTGTCCATGCAGCACATGTTAGGTTCATGTGCCCCTTGAATGTGGTATTGAACATAGCACCTTTAATGTCCTTGTTTAAGAGGGCATAAATGGTTCCAGGGGTTAATTTAATTTCATCTATTTTTCCCACTCCAGTGAGACCGTCACCAGTGTAATCTAGGGGACTTTCTGATTTTTCAGCACCGGAAATTTTTAAGAAGAAGTTGAAGTTGGTTCCTTTCCCATTGATCTTGTAAAAACCTCCCATGGATGCAGAGTTGGGATTTGATGCATTGGTGGGTGGTATCAATACTTTGGCACTGTAATTGTAGGGGATCTGGTCAAAGATCAGGCCACTGACAAATCCGATGGAAACTTCTAGGACAGCCAGGCCTGAAAAGGCCACGACCAGTACCACTGCTATTGTTAATGTTTTTTGATTCATTTCAATCAATAAGCTGTTTATTAATTCTCTTTAATCAATTTCTCAGATTCTGGATAACCAGATATCTAATTTATTATCTAATTTTTAGATCTCTTAAAATCTGAACTCAAAATAAGTTAAAGATAAAATAAAAAAGGGGTGTATTGTTAAATAATACTAACAATAGCACGGCACAGCTCAGGAGCTTTGCTTATGATGATGGTTACCGATCCGTCTGCATTCACAGTGATTATCTCTTCTTCGTAGAGCGGTTCCTCATCAGATGTATCTATGGATTGGATGTTTGCAATTTCTTCTGGTGTTGTTCCAAGGTATACTGTGCTATTAGTGATGTTTGCGGGAAGTGTTGAGATAGTCAATGGGTTGAATGTTACGTTGGTTAAGTTGGCGCTTGCAGTTGGGTATCTGGTATTTGACCAACCCTGGAATGATATGTTAAGTGCTCCTGTGCCACCGCCGGTGGTGTTAAAAAGTCCTTTCCAAGATTGTATCCTTATGACTGTTCCTGCAGGTAATGGTTGATTTTCGTATCCCAGAATATGGGATAAATCAATGGTAACATTATCATTGGGTTTTATGAATGTATCTGCCCCGAAAGTTATGATCGTACCGTTTTTATGAGTGGCATTGGCATCTATTTCAATGTGTGCCCAAGTATTACCATTGTTGAAGATCGCAAGTTTAGTACCTTTTTCCGATATTGCACTAACATTGGTGCCGTTTGTTTTGGTATTATTATTACATCCTGATACAGCCACAACCACTATGACTACTGCTAGAATGGCTAATAATCCTATTTTTTGGTTTTTCATTCCCGACCACTCCTTAGAGTATGGTAACAACTTTGTAGGTGACTACTGCACCGAAGACAAATAACAATGGCAATATGGCCACGTTAGAGCTGTTAATAAAAGTGTTTATTTTGCTATTTTCATGGGCTTCGGAACTTAAAATCTCCTTCAAAGCCAAAAATGCTATAAGGGCCACAACGGCTATAAGACTGTAGCCTAAAATATCCGCAGAAGTCACTGCTGTGGTGGCAGTGGCTGCAGATGTAGCTGCAGTGGTGGTTGTAGTGGTCGTAGTTACAGTCGATATCATGTGTATACCTTCTTTTTCTTTTAATATATATTTTTTTCCTTTTAATGACAAAATGCGGTTCCAATCTCGATAAACACCATCGTTATCGCTTTAAATGATCGGATGATGATTATTTTAATATATTGGATAGTTGGTATTATTTTTTTAACTATAAATAAGTTTTACTATTTTATTGTTGAGGATACCAATTACATGCAACCTATTTGATTGCATAACCCATTTGAATGCTGACTATGGATAATTGATAAAAATAAAAGTGAATGAACCATGGAGATGCTCTGGTTAAATCGTAAAGGTAATATAATTACCTTTTTTGATCTAAATTTTCTTTTGGGTTTTAATTTCCCTTTGGATTTGTTTTTCTTGAATTTAATCTCTGGTCTTTGAGTTGTTCCTATCTTTGATTTAACTTTAGCTTCAGGGATCTAGCTTATGTAACATTCATCCACAGATGCAGGGACCGATATTCAGTCTCATTATCAGGCAATTTGTAGAGCAGGAAATCCAGTTTCTTCTGACCTGTGGAGCCTGCAGTGAAATTGTAGGGTATCTCCACCTTCTGGCCATTGGTTAAGGAAATTGTCTGGTTTTTAAGGATGGTATTATTCACTTTCACCACTAAAAGATAATCTGTGGTAGTGTATTCATGGTTAACCACTCCAATGATCATGGAGCCATTCTGGCCAGTGGTGAGGTTAGTGGGATAGTTACTGGCTGTACCATTTGATCCTAATATGTAGAATTCGGTGAATGTTTCACCCTGCTTTGGTTTCACTATGATGTAAACAGTGGTGGAAATGGCCAGAATAATACTGAGGATGAGTATAATGGACAATATGTGCTCTGTTTTTGACTTTCCCTTGAATGAACCTTTGATGTCTTTTGCAAAACTACCGAAGGGTACAAAGAACCGTTCTTCTTCTTGTAAACTTCTCCGCCTTAAAAAGGCGATTACACACATGGCCAGTGTGAAAATGGTAAGGCTGATGAGTATGGGATCCAGCCGGATGCCCCATGGAGTGTAGTTAAGAGCCAGGCCAATGAATGGTGTTACTGCAATACTCAAACCAAAACTTAAGGTTGCTCTTTCAATACCATCAAGGTCACCCCATTTAGGGAAAAGAGCTGCGATGAGTGAATAACCTGGGATAAATAAAACTAGTAAAATCCCAAGGATGGTCCTCACGAATGTTTTGTTGAGTGGTGGTATGAGCACGAAGGCCACTGTGAGGAGGGTGATGGCCACCACTAAGATAATATCCAGATAATAGTTACGAGGTTTAACCGTTGGAGGGGCTTTTTTAACAACTTTCCCATCAACAATTCCGGCTTTACTTGTATCCCCAATAATTCCGCTTTTAGGTATATCCTCATTACTTACTGTTTTATCTGTTTTTACAGGGGTGCCGATGGCCTGTAATTTTCTCAGGGTTTCTTCCTTTGCTGTTTGGGAAGGGGTTATTTCTTCTGATTTATCAGCTTCTTTCTCAGTGGGTCCTCTTTTTTCAACTTCTTCAGTTTCATCTCTTTCTTTCAACGTTCCGGGTTCTTCTTCACGATCTTCATAAGTTACCTCATGTTCTGGAGGAATATCTTTCTGATCTTCGAATGGAACCTCTTTTTTACCTGGTGTGTACCATTTCCTGATGAATGTTCCTGCCACTAGTATTATTGATGCCACGAACATTATGGTCACCACGTACTTGGGCACAGAGGGCAATAGATGTGTATTCCATGCCATGAAAGATAGGATGAATAGGATAACTGCAATAATTGTACTGGCAATGAGAAGATTCCTTGAACTGGCCTTGGATTTATCCGGGAAGATAATGGTTAACCCTGCATAGCCTAAGCTAAACAGGAGTAAAATAAAGAAAACAATTGATGTGGTTGTGGTTTTTAAAGGATTGAAATAAAGGAACAGGAGGGAAATTCCACTTAAAAAGAGGATCATAACCAGATCCCAGTTTTTAAAACCAGTTTTTTTCTGTGGTGGTTCATCTCCCCACACTGGTTTATCCATTTCTGCTTCATAATCTGTGGGTGAGGTTTTAACTGGTTCTTCTACTAGGAGTGGAACACCTCTGGTTTGTTCGGGATGATCTTCCTCATCTTGGGGAGATTCATGGTAATTTGTGATGTATTCATCATCTGAATATGATTCATCTTCAGCTCGATGGTATTCGCTTTCGTATGGATGATATTCATCTTCATCCAATGGATATTTATCCTTGATTCTCTCGTACTGGAGAGGTTTTTCATTCTTCAAATCCTGACATTTTCGAGGTTCTATGTCTGGGGCTTCCCCAAATTCATCTTCAGGCTCTTCTTCAAATTCCTTAGATGGTTCTTCTCCCGGTTCTTCCTCATGTTCCCTACGGGGTTCATCCTCTAACCCTTCATCATATTCAGAGTAGTATTCCTCGTTGCTGTATTCACCCTCAGGGACTTCTTCTTCATAATATTCATTCTCATAATATTCATTATCACCTTCGTAGTGATCTTCATATTCATTGGGTTCTTCCTCTGCTTTCTGGCGCATTAAAGTTGCACGCTCAATGGATTCCTCCAGTGTGAGCTGGGGATCCCTATGAAGAGGTTCCAGTTCATCTACTGGTTCTGTCCTTCGAGCCATGGCAATCAGGGAGAACACAATAGCCACTATGAGAAGTATTTGATTAATGGACCCTGTAAGTTCAGTCCACTTGAAGCTGTTGAATATTAATGGTAAAAACAGGATGAAAACCAGTCCCAGAACAAAGCCCATACCTAAGCGGAGTGTCCAGCCCATTTTCTCATCACTGGGCCAGATTGCTGTAATCAGGGCGTATCCTGGTAGGAATAAAACTAAAATCGTTGGTAAAAGTGATAATGGATATCCTTTAATCAGCTTGAGCCAGCTCATTAAGAGAACTGCTATGCTGAGGGTGATAATGAGTAAAAGGTCTTTCTGTGATGAGAGTTTCATAATCTGTTGTTTGGATGAACTTGTATAAAATACTTGGGTGTTGATGAGGTTCTATAATAAGATTATTTCTATCTTACCTTATTTTAGAACCACACTAAAAAATCAGAAGCATCACTAAAAATTTAATTTTAAAAAAAATATGGGATTTTTATTCACATGATACCCATTATTTTGTCCGATATGTCCGTTATAATGTCCGTTATGGACTATACTTTATGTATGTTAAAATTCCGGATTCATATTTAAGAACCTAATGCTTATTAAGAAAGTTCATAACTTCTTCCTTTCTTCTCACCAATGGCTATAATCAGTTTTTTGTCCACCAGGTCTGTTAAATACCTACGGAGTGTACGTTCACTTATTCCGGGGGATATACGCAGGAAATCAGACATGGTTAGGGATCCGTGTTCCTGTATATGTGACACTGCCTGGATCTGGCTATAGTTAAGGCCTAAACTTTTCAAGTATTCCTTATCGTATAAGTTTTTTAACATGTAAACCGAAAAACCAGCAAATTCTTCTTTAAAATCAGGCTCAGGGAGCCCCGCATTTTCAAGTGATTTCATCATCTGAGGTATACCTGATCCATGAACCTCCACCAAACCGGCCTTGAAGAACATCTCAGCAATCAGAGGATTCCTGGTTGAAGAAGGATGGGGGATTTGTAGTTTTTCAATGGTTAATCCACCGAACAGTTCTCCAGGGTTAAAAAACCAGATCTGGTCATCAAATATCTTGATCTGGGTCTGGACCTGGAATTTGAAGTAATCCCGGTGGACTATGGAGTTTATTAAAGCTTCACGTATAGCTTTAAGTGGATAATCCCAGACTTCCTCCCGGGTTAATTTACCCTTTATTTCTAATTTCACATTTATTGAATTCTTAATGGCTTCTTCTGCTTCTTCTGCCTGCTGGAATAGGTTACCGGTAACTCTCCGGTCGTAGATATTGACATCATCCTTGAACCTTAACACACGGACCAAGGCATTGGTGAAGTACTTCTGGGGGTCCCGGCCAAATAGGATGATAGCGGCATTGGTGAGTCTGCCATCAACTAACAGATTTAATTTCTTGAGTATTTCCGGTACTTCTGCCTTATCATCTGCTATGAGCCTACCCCTTCTTACGGCTTTTTTAGTGAATTTCCGGAGGGATTCTTCATCAATTTCATTTATACTGTGATCGTTAGTCATACCGTCCCAGTTGGTTCCGGTTAAAAAGAACTCCTTTAGTTGGTCTCCTGAGATTCTGGTGTTTTTATTATGGATTCGTTTATAGTACCGGCCATTGTATGAAATTGGATTGGGACTTTTTTTAACGTCAATTTTCATGATCGTTTTTTCTTCCCAGTTAAAACATGAGATTTTAGGGTTGATTCCCATTTTATCTATTATTTTGGTGGTGAGTGGCTGGAGGTTTTTGTCACTGCATTCAAAACCAGGGATATTATTTTTATTTTTAACTCCGCAGAACAGGGTCCCGCCATCAGTGTTGGAGAATGCGGATATGGTCTTAAATGCATTTTCATCCATGGATTCGGTGAATTCTGCTCCATTTTGCTTTTTGTCTTGTAAGATTCTGGAAAAATTCATTTAAAAGCTCCCAATTCCTTAATATTTAGTTAAATTTGTTAATTTAAGTGTCTACTTCTGTAATTTATGGAATATAACTATTGTTCCATTATTTCTTAACATTTGAGAAAAATTGGAAAATACTTATCCTGCCAATTAGAATATAATTTATCTCGTTGAAAAAATTTTATCTCTCAATGGATGGAGAAGGATCACATGTTCATTTATAAAGCATTTGGGCTGGAAATAGCATCAGAAATTGAACTACCTGGAATGATTGAATGTTCTGATAATGAACTCCGAGAAGGTGGCCCAGATGTTGAGATCACATTGGGGTCCGTTAATCCTTCCCAAGTCAAATGGGCCGAGGTGGAGGGACCCAACTACCTGGTTACAGGATATGATGTGTATCTGTGGTGGGATAAGATTGGGAAGGTTAAGATCAGTAATGGTGAGCAGGTGATTGTGGAACCAATTGCTGATCTGGATGGTTCTGATGAACTTACTTTAATCCCATTCCTACTGGGGCCGGTGATGTCCCTCCTGCTTCACCAGCGTGGTTTTTTAGTCCTGCACGGTAGTGCAGTAAACATGTGTAAGGTGGATACCAATGAGATATCTGCGGCAGTGGCCTTCCTGGGACACCGGGGTAATGGTAAATCCACCACTGCCATCCACCTCTACGTGGAAGGATATCCACTGGTAACTGATGATATTCTGGCCATAAAATTTGATGAAGCAGGAAAACCAGTGGTCTATCCGGGTTATCCCCATGTGCGTTTATCAGAGGAAGCTTACAACCAGGTTAAGGAGCACACTGATATTTTAACTCCTTTGAAGACCCTGGCGGGGAAGGTGTTCTGTGATGCATCATACCAGTTTTCCCCGGAACCAGTAAAACTGGAGAGGATATACGTTATTGAAAAAGTTCAGGATGGAGTAGATGGAAATGTCATTTCAAAAGGAGATAATGTGGAATCAATTGTTAACACTGGAATATCTGTTTTAAAGTCTCAGGAGAATTTGATTGATTTAATCCGTCACTCGGTTGCCAATCGCATCTTCCAACAAACCACTCAGAAGGAGAATCTGATAAACTGTGCCCAGCTGGTGAATAATGTGACTGTGAAACGGTTGGTACTGGTTCATTCCTTTGAGGATATTCAGGATATGGTACAGTCTGTAGAAGAGGATTTAGGTATAAACAGATGAAAATAATTGGATTTTACCCTTTTCTTTATGCACTTAAAAATTGATGTTGACCCTTTTATGTGTTGATGTTTTTGTGGTATGGGAATGTTAACAATTCTTCCAGGGTCCAGATATGGTCTGTGATCCCTACGGACATCATAGGTGTTCTTTTTTGATATTTTCTCCATACTTTACCTTTTAGATGTGTTTTGCAAGGTTTTTTCAGGGAATCGTGTGTTCGTATGAAGTTATGGTCTGCCATTTGTAGTGTGGCGTGGTGTTGGAGCCATTCGTCTTTTTTGGAATATCCTAATGTTTTTCTTGTTAATCTATTGTTATCTTGCCTTAAAGTCAAATTTTCTCGTTCTATGTAAGAAGTAGAGATGAAACTAGAGTCAATATCTTCTTCCATGCCATATATAATGCGTTTTTCAATATTAACCACGTTTCCTCCTTCTCGCTCCTTCACTACTTGGGCATATTTTAACTTCCGTAACGGTATTTGTTTCGGTTTTCGTGGACGTCCTTGTTTACCTGTCCGTGGAAACTCCTTTGTATAGCTGTATCTGTCCAATAGTGCTTGTGCGTAGTATTTTCTTCCGTCTGTGACAAATAAAGGTAATTGTTTTTCGTTTATTCGATCACAGGTTTGTTTAACAATCTCATCAGCCGCATCTTGAGTCATGGCGCCTGCGTAGGCTGCTAAGATTAGCCTGTGTTCGGGTGCGAAGCTTAGCCAGATCCATCTTTCGTCTTCTGATTCATGCTCCATTTTCGGAACTGTTTTTTTTTAACAAAAGTCCATAACTCATCTAACTCCACTTTATCAACTTTTATATCTTTCATAAGGACTTTGTTTATTTCTTCACTGTGTTCAGAAGCTATGCGCAGCCATCTGCGCACAGTATCCAGTTTAACACCTAAAACTTCTGCTGTTCCCCGTAAACTCATGCCTTTTAAAATCATTTTCAAAGCCAAAAAAACTGTTTCTTCATTTGTTCTTAAATCGTGTAATATTGTGTTTGAATGTGAAGTGAAACTTTTAGAGCATGTTCGACAAATAAATTTGTGAACAGGACCATTTTTTGTCTGGTAAGTTCCATTACCCACAATATTACCGTTTTCAGTTTTCCCATAATCTGCACAGCTCTTGTTAGGACAAGCTACATCCACAAAACCAGTTTTAGGACCACGAACACCCATAAAAACACATCTCCTTAAGTACAAATATGGTCCTAACTACTATATAAAACTTCAGTATTTTGAAGGGTCAATACCTAAAAATTGCTTTTTTAACAATAAATTCTTTTATTAAAAATATAATCTTACTCCAACATTTTCGTTCCAAAATGTGAACCGATTTTAGAGAAAATCCATTAAAAATCAGGATAAAAATGTTTTAATTTTGAATATATATTTAATTATTAATTATTAATCTTTTTTAAATTCTATTTGTTTGGTTTATATTATTTAAAGTTTTCAAAACCAGAAAACATATCTTTTTGTGATATATTGCACACACTTTTGTGACTAAAGTCACTAAAATGTTTATTTATTATAACTGATTGTGAAGTCAGGGTAGGTAATAGAGAATGTTATTTTAATAAGAGAAGGTGGCAATAAAAAATGATAATCCAACGGGTGAAAATGAAATCGACTTTCATTGTCTTTGCTTTCCTGCTTGCAATAATTTTAAGTGGGGCATCTTTTGCCATTGCACCTGCTAAAGAACCAACTACTTATTCATATGTAGTAGAAACAGGAACCACTTATTATGGTCCCTGTGTCATACAGGATGCAATTAATGATGAGAACACTGCAGATAGTTATAATGTTCAACTAGCAGCTGGGGAATACTATGAACCAGTAATTGTTAATAAAAGCATTACCATCAAAGGTACTGGTGCTACTGCTGAAGACACAGTTATAATCGCTGGAGGGGAAGGTGGAACAGTGACCATAGATCCCGGAGTTTGTGTGGTTCTAGAAAACCTGTCTATCTTGAACATGGAAGATGGATCTCCGGTAGTCAACAATGGTCAACTAACACTCAATAACTGTTTTTTAAACGGAGTTTACGTGTCCCATGAGGTTAGGGGAGAAGCAGTATCTGGTACACACACTGAAACTACCACTTCTACAGATACGTCTACCAGTAACTTTGTAGCTACACCTACCAATCCTGCAGCTAAATCCGGGAGTGTTGCAGCTAAAACTACTGGGCCTATTGCAGCTAAAGTTACAGCACCAATCGCAGCTTTATCTCCATCTACTGGGGGTAGTACAGTTGTGGACCAACAAAAGATACTGGTAAACCAGGCAACACTACAAAAAACGGTACAAAAACTGGTATCACAGGTATTGAAGGTTCAAATACAGATATGTAATCTTTTAGTACAAGTATTCAAAGTGCAACCACAACTGGCACAAACGGTTATTTGGGGATTCCACTAGCTTTTTTTCTAGATCTGGAACGCTGAAGGACAATTTAGGTGTAACAGTTATATCTGGTCGAAGAACATGAATAATTCCATTTCTTTTTTCTTTAACTCATTTTTTCTATTTGTTTAATTATTTTAATACTAACAACAATTTTCAAAAATCCTTAATAAACTATATTTATTAGAAAATTATAATTTGATATAATTTCAGGTTATATTTACAGGTTAAAACGTTTTTTAAATTTGTAAACCTGCATTAAAATTAAACATTGAAAAAACATGAATTCAATCATTTATTATTTAAATAAAACCCTGAAAATAAGAATTTGACCTACAGAATATTTACTAATACCTTAATGAAATTGATTTATTGGAGAATGATATTTATGGAATTATCTGGTTCTACAGTGGTAACAGTTAACAATGACTATGTTTACTGTAAGGTGGAGGATGAAATGGTTCTACTTGGAATGGAAGATGGGATCTACTATGGGTTAAACCCTGTAGGTGCATTCATCTGGGAACAGATCAAAGAACCTAAAACCATCGACCAGATCAGGGATGCTATTTTAGATGAATATAATGTTGAGAAAGATGAATGTGAGCGAGATTTATTGGAGTTACTCAAGGAATTAACTGAAAATGGAATGGTTGAAGTTAAAAAGAGTGATTAATTGTCAAAACCCCAATCCTTCGTGATCTAAGAATATGGAATAAAGTAATGGGATAAATAAGTAGACTAAATGATTGAATTTTTTTTTGTATGTTTTATTAAATTAAAACAGGGTTAATGATTGTTATGAGTGGGATAACTGGAATTTTCAGGCGAGATGGTAAGGATGTGGATCTTGCTGATATCAAGAAAATGAATGATAAGATCTCATACCGTGGACCCGATGGATCCAGAGTCTGGTGTGAAGGACCAATAGCCCTGGGCCATCAGATGCTCCACACAACACATGAATCCCTCCATGAAATATTACCCTTTGAAGATGAAGAATCTGGTCTGGTTATAACAGCAGATGCACGTATTGATAACCGTAAGGATCTTGCACCCATACTGGGAATTAAAGATAATGAATATGTGTCTGATAGCTACTTTATCCTCAAAGCATATGAGAAATGGGGTGAAAAGTGTCCTGAAGAACTCCTTGGGGATTTTGCTTTTGCTATTTGGGATAAAAACAAGGAGCAGTTATTTTGTGCCCGAGATCATATGGGAGTGAAACCTTTTTATTATTTTTTAGAAAATAATCTTTTTATTTTTGCTACAGAAATGAAAGCAATTTTTCCTGCTTTAAGAATCAAATATGAACTAAATGACCTTAAATTAGCAGAATATTTACTCAATATTAAAGATAAAAAATTTACTTTTTTTAAAAATATTCTAATTTTAGAGGCCGCAAATTCTATTTTTTTTCATAATAAATCGCAAATTTCAATTAATAAATATTGGGAACTTGATTCGAGTTTAAAAATCAGAATGGATTCAGAAAAAGATTATTCAAATGCTTTTAGGAAGATTTTTAGGGAAGCGGTTAAATGTCGTTTAAGAACATGCTTTCCTTTAGGATTTGAATTGAGTGGGGGTTTAGATTCATCTTCAATTGTTTGTATGGCAAGGGATTTAGTTGATAAAGAAGATTTTTTATTTGATCATCTAAATACATTCTCTCTAATTTATGATGGTTTTAAAGAAGCAGATGAACGTTATTATATTCAAAAAATAGTAGAAAAGGGGAAGATTAAGAGCCATTATATATTTAGTGAGAATATTGACCCCTTAGATAAAATGGAAAATATTTTATATTATCAAGAGCAGCCATTTTTTACTCCATTCATGTCAACTTTTTGGGAATCTTATAAAAGAATGAAAAATAACAATATAAGAATTTTATTAGTTGGAACCGGTGGGGATGAAGTTCTTCTAATTAACAATAGATACTTATTTGAATTAGCAATTAGTCTAAAAATTAAAACATTGTTTAAAGAACTTAAATGTCTTAAAAAACTAACAAATATAAATATATTTAATTTATTGATACAAAATGTTTTTATTCCATTAATTCCTCTGAAAATAAAGAATTTACATAATTTTTTTAAAAATCGATCTAATTTTAACCCTATGACAATTTTAAATCAAGATTTTGTAAATAAATTAGGGGGGTATGATTATTTTAATGATATATTTAATGAAAGGAACTTTTTTTTGAAAAAAGGAACTTCTAAAGAGTATAACTATCAAAATATAGACTCTTTGACTTACGATAAATATACAACAATAAAAAATAAAGGAACATCACAGTTCTATATAGAACCAAGATATCCATTTTTTGATAAAAGACTAATTGAATTTTGTTATGGACTTCCTAATGATATGAAAACTAATAAAGGATGGAATAAATATATTTTACGCTTAAGTATGGAAAATATTTTACCCTTTGAAGTACAACACAGGTTAGATAAAGGTGCAACGGATCAAGTTTTTTATAAAAATTTTATTTCATATCAAAAGAATCTAATTGAAACAATTATTTACAAAGAACCAGAATTAATTTCTTCCTATGTTAACATTAATATTTTAAAACAAATTTATGAAGATTACAAATCTGGAATTGCAAATCACAACCTCATTTATGTTTGGTTTGTTTTATTGCTATTTTTATGGTTTAAAAAAATTAAGTTCATAATTGAAGAATAATTTACATTTTTCTAACTATTTTGGTATGATCTGAAGGTTTTACTTTTTCACCAAATATTCAGTATTAAATTTAGATTAATTGAAACAATTTAACTCGAACTTTCTTTTAATATTTCGTTTTTTAGTAGATCATTAACATATTTTTTAAGGTCATTATGTAATTTTGAGCTATCAAAATTGTGTTCATGAACTAAATATTCTAAAGAAGTTTCAAAATTACCATAAGTTACTAAAGCTCTAAAAAACATTGCAGATGTGCCGTTTAATGAGTAAATATTAGCTGTGTTTTTTTGGAAAAGTAATATTTCATCATCAAAAATTCCTATAATCACTGAGGGTGAAAGATGGAAATCACATTTGATGGATTTATGGGGAGGTATTCTCATTATGGATTTATTCTTTAAACATTTGTGTGGGGGCAAATACTTCCATCCATCTTCAACTTTTTTTGTAACTGGATTCCAGAAAGAATAATTTGGTTCACTCCATGGAAAACACACCATATCTAATTCACCTATCCAGTAACGATTACCGAGGATTTTATTCATTTTCTTCTTCCATGTTGAATAATTTTGAGGGTGATTTTCTAGGGAGCGATCTTTTAGATCATGAGATGAGAAACAGCATTTAACATTTGGTTCATTATTGAGTATTGATCTCCGAAGTTCAGGAGAGGAATACAAGTTAGCGATTACTAAATGTGAAGATTTGGATTCATTTAATATTTGAGATATTCTTTTCCCGGTTAAAGCTATATCATCCACTATCATAACAGGTTGTGTGGGATCATTGGAATCGACGAACTGTGATGGCTTCAGGTCAAGTGCGTAAGATAACATTCCTAGAACAATTAGGCCTCCCCTTGGAATTCCTTTAAAACAGAATGACTCTAGTTTTTCACGAGGATATTTGTCTAATATTTTACTTGCTAATATTTCACAATCTTTTTCAGCGGATTTATAGTCAACAAATTTGACATTATCTTTATAAGATTTTAATGAACTAATTAAAGCCATTATACGTTCTTTATTTTTTGGGCTAATATTATGGTTAGAACTCTTAAGAATTATTAAATCCCCCAATGTGGATGATTGATATATTGATATTACATTATTTAATGGAATTAGTAACCTATTTAATAATATGAATGATCCCATCCATGATTTAATTGAAGTGAATATTAGTTTATGCAAAAATTCGTTCAATAATGTGTCCAAATATGGTTAAATTATCTCAATTCTATGTATTGTATGGTAAATATAAAAAAATAAAAAAATGAGGTTTAGCTTAGGCAGGTCTACGTTCTTTTTCACTTTCTAATCCACTACCAGGTACACCTTTAGTCATGTTTTTTAGATTGCCATGATTTTTTAGTGATTGTTTCGTTCTTCTTCACTTTCTAATCCACTACCAGGTACACCTTTAGTCATGTTTTTTAGATTGCCATGATTTTTTAGTGATGGTTTTTTATACAATAATTTTTTAGAGGTCAATTTTTCACCTATGAAACTTGTATTCAAAATAAAATCTTAAAAATCTACAAGTCATATGTATAAATATAAAGTAGATTTTTAGATTTTCTTTTTGATTATTAGTTTATTCTGTATTAATAATGTATGTTGTTTGTGCGTTGTTGTAGTAGTAATAGTCTTTTTGTGTTAGGCTTGTTTTGGTTGCTGTGTTGGCTATTAATCCTGTTCCGGTTACTTTTGCTATTATAGTTAGGGTGATGGTTGTTCCGTTGTTTAGTGTGCCTATGTTCCAAACACCTGCTCCTGTTCCTGTTGTTTTGTTATTGTATAATCCGTTTGAGTCGTCTGATTTCCATTGGACTCCTGTAGGTAATATGTCTGTTATTTTGAGTCCTGTTGCATTGTTTGGTCCGTTGTTAGTGACTGTTATTGTGTATTTAACGTAATTTGTGTTGTTTTCTATGTATGTGGTTGCTGTTTGGTTTACTTGTATGTCTGCGGCTTCTGGTGAAATTAATCCATATGATTCTTGATTATTTGTGCTGTTAATATCAATTTGTCCAGCACCAATACTTACTAGTTTTGCTAGGGTGGTTAAGTTTGGTGTTTTGTTACCGGTGCCTACTACGTATAGGTATATTTTCATGAATGCTATGCCTTTTGTGGGTAGGTAAGGTATTGTCCAGGTTATGGTGTTGTTTTCGTAGGTGGTTGTTCCAAATCCTTGTGTATTGCAATCTATGTATTCTAATCCGTCTCCGAATGTGTATTGGATTACAATGTTTGTAGCATCATTAGGACCAAGGTTTTCTATGTCTGCAATCATTACTGGTGTGTTTCCAGCACCGTATTGGTCTAAATATGCTTGTTTTGTTTTGTCATAGTACCAAGGGTAGTTCCAAACTTGAATATCCACAGATTTTGTATAACTTTCTGAATTAATGTATGTTGTTTGTGCGTTGTTGTAGTAGTAATAGTCTTTTTGTGTTAGGCTTGTTTTGGTTGCTGTGTTGGCTATTAATCCTGTTCCGGTTACTTTTGCTATTATAGTTAGGGTGATGGTTGTTCCGTTGTTTAGTGTGCCTATGTTCCAAACACCTGCTCCTGTTCCTGTTGTTTTGTTATTGTATAATCCGTTTGAGTCGTCTGATTTCCATTGGACTCCTGTAGGTAATATGTCTGTTATTTTGAGTCCTGTTGCATTGTTTGGTCCGTTGTTAGTGACTGTTATTGTGTATTTAACGTAATTTGTGTTGTTTTCTATGTATGTGGTTGCTGTTTGGTTTACTTGTATGTCTGCGGCTTCTGGTGAAATTAATCCATATGATTCTTGATTATTTGTGCTGTTAATATCCATTTCATTAACATTTATTAGTTTTGCTAGGGTGGTTAAGTTTGGTGTTTTGTTACCGGTGCCTACTACGTATAGGTATATTTTCATGAATGCTATGCCTTTTGTGGGTAGGTAAGGTATTGTCCAGGTTATGGTGTTGTTTTCGTAGGTGGTTGTTCCAAATCCTTGTGTATTGCAATCTATGTATTCTAATCCGTCTCCGAATGTGTATTGGATTACAATGTTTGTAGCATCATTAGGACCAAGGTTTTCTATGTCTGCAATCATTACTGGTGTGTTTCCAGCACCGTATTGGTCTAAATATGCTTGTTTTGTTTTGTCGTAGTACCAAGGGTAGTTCCAAACTTGAATATCCACTGCTGGAGCATAAACAGTTAATGATAACGAATTTTGTAAATTAGGGTCATATTCAGATTGATTGGTTTTGTTTGCAGTGTTAGTAACTGTTGTTGTTGGTGTTGCATTACCAGTTATAGTCAAAGTAGCAAATTCACCACTCAACAATTCAGGTATGTTCCAGATTTCAGTGGTGGAATTATAAGTTCCGACACTTGGAATTACAGTAACACCTGTCAGTCCAGATGGTATCATGTCCTTAATGTTTATATTGGTGGCACTATCAGGCCCATTGTTAGTTGCAGTCACAATAAATGTCACTACATCACTCTGGTAACCTCCAGTTTGGGTTAATGTAACATCTGCCAGTTTGGTGTAAACTGGAATACTGGTGCTGTTACCTGGTGTGGGGTTATATTCTGTCTGGAATATCTCAACTGCATTGTTTGTTGTGTTGGTTCCAGCCATACTGGCCCCAGCTTTTCCAGTTATGTTTAAGGTAGCACTGGTGTATGCTTTCAGGAAGTCAATGGTCCAAATTCCAGTTGATGAATCGTATTTTCCAACAGATGGGGTTACAGTCACATCTGTTAATCCAACAGGCACCACATCTTTAATCTGGATGTTAGTGGCATTGTCCGGTCCACTACAGTAAGCATTGACAATATAGGTCACGTTGTCTCCTACATTCACAGTTACTAATCCGGTATCTTGGTTGTTAACCGTTTGAGTAATTATTGGATCTGAAAGTTTGGTGTAAATTATAGCAGTGTTGCTGCTTGCCAGACTGTTATATTCAGCTTGACTGGTTCTGTTCACAGTGTTGTTCACAGTCACACCAGCCATTGCAGCAGTTGCTTTACCAGTTATGGTTAAAGTTGTGTTTGCATCATTAGCCAGTGAAGATATAGTCCATACTCCTTCGGAGTAACTACTTCCACTTCCTGCTGTTATGGAATCTGGAGTAAATCCTGCAGGTAATAATTCGTTAATGTTAATGTTACTTGCACTGTTCGGTCCATTGTTGGTGGCAGTCACAACTATGGTCACAGGATCTCCCACATTAACTATAGCACTGCTTCCACCATTAACCGTTTGAGTTAAACCCACATCTGCTTGATTGGTGTAGAATGTGGTACTTGTGGTGCTAGGGGAGGGGTTGTATCCTGTTTGGGCAGTTCGGTTGGCATAGTTAGTGGTGGTTAGTCCCGCCAGTGTGGATGTGACTTTACCAGTTATCTTTAGTGTGGCAGTTGCCAAGTTGTTTAAATTACCTATGTTCCATATTCCAGTGGTTGTGTTGTAAGTGTTCAGTCCGGTGCTGGCAGTGTAAGTGATATCAGATAATCCTTCAGGTATGATATCAGTTATCTTCAATCCTGTGGCCTGGTCCGGGCCATTGTTAACAGCAGTTATGATGTAGGTTATAGTATCACCTACATTTGCTGTGGTACTACTTCCATTATTTACGGTTTGGGAAACCGTGACATTGGCTTTATTGTTGTAAACATAGACACTGCTATTGCTGGTATCATAGATTTTATCATATTCAGTTTGTGATGTTTGATTTGCAAAGTTAGTAACCAGGCTGTTTGCAACTGTAGAGGTAGCTTTTCCAGTTAATGTTAGAGTTGCACTGGAACCTGATGTAAGAGCAAAACCCGACCATTTCCCAGTGGTTGAACTGTATGATCCTGCCGTGCGAGTATTGCTAACATATGTCATGCCGGTGGGTAAAAGGTCAGTTATTACGATGGCGTTAGCAGTATCCGGCCCATAGTTGGTGACAGTGATGGTGTAAATTACATTGTCACCCACGCGCACATCCTCTTTATTAGCTGTTTGCACCACTTTAATGTCAACCAGTTTGGTGTATATGTTGGCACTGGTGCTGGTTGCAGGTGTGGGGTCATATTCTGTCTGGGTTGCAATGGCAGTGTTGTTCACAGTTGTTCCAGCCATGCTTGGTCCAACAGTTCCTATGATAGTCAGTTTCCTTGTTTGTCCAGATGCAAGAGAACTTAAATTCCAAATTCCAGTATTGGGGTCAAAAGTACCACTAACTGTACCACCAGAAGTTGTTCCAGATATATTGGTGAGTCCAGCAGGCAGCAAGTTTTGCACAATTATATTATCTGCAGTGTTAGGTCCATTATTTTTGAGAGTGATAACAATGGTTACAGTGTTACCAACATTCAAACTCACATTAGCTGTTCCACTATTCACAGTCTGAGTTAATGTGAGATCAACTTTGTTAGTGTAAACACTGACACTGGCTGTAGCTGCTGAAGGGTCATATTCAGTCTGATTTTTACGTGTAGCTGTGTTGGTAATGGTTAATCCAGCCATACTAGGACTTGCAAGTGCAGTTATCTTCAGGGTTGCTGCATTTGCGGATCCTGTGGCTAAGGATGGTATGTTCCAATTTCCAGTTATAGGATCGTAACTTCCCACACTGGGTACAATACTCACAATGGTTAACCCAGAGGGTATTATATCAGTTATGTTAATGTTAGTTGCAGTATCTGGCCCGTTATTTTGAGCAGTTATAATAAAAGTTAAGGAATCACCTGCGTTAACATTTAAAGTCCCTGTAGAACCGTTAACTGTTTGTGTTAGGGTGATGTCTGCTTGTTTGACGTGTATGGTTGCGTCTGGTATGGTTATGGTTTGGGGGTATTCGTTTTGTGTTTCTGTGGCGTGGTTTGTTTTGTTGGTGTTGGCGTCTGCTGCTAGTAGTATTCTGGTGAAGGTTAGTGTGGTGGAGTTTCCGCTTCCGAGTGTTGGTATGGTCCATACTCCGCCGGTGTAGGTTCCGGTGGTTGGTGTGCCTGCGGTGAAACCGGTTGGTGTTGTGTCGGTTATTTTTATGTTGGTTGCTGTGTCTGGTCCGTTGTTGGTTACGGTTACTGTGAAAGTTGCTGTGTCACCTACGTTGAGGTTGCTCTGGTTGGCGGTGTTGGTAATCGTTACATTAGCCAGTTTAGTGTATACTGGTATGCTGGTGCTAACAGCAGGTTTGCTGTCATATTCACTTTGACCAGTTCTGGTAGCAGTGTTTGTAGTGTTCAACCCGGCCATTGCAGCTCCAGCTTTTCCGGTTATGTTCAGTGTGGCAGTTATTCCATTTGCCAGGCTGGTTATGCTCCATATGCCAGTAGTAGAATTATAGTATGTTCCAGCGCTAGGTGTTACAGTTACCCCTGTAAGTCCTGCTGGAATCAGATCACTAATATAAATATTGCTCGCTGTGTCTGGTCCATTGTTTTTAGCAGTGATAATGAAGGTTATTGTACTTCCAACATTCACAGTTACTATTCCAGTGCTGGCACCGTTAACTGTTTGTGTTAGGGTGATGTCTGCTTGTTTGACGTGTATGGTTGCGTCTGGTATGGTTATGGTTTGGGGGTATTCGTTTTGTGTTTCTGTGGCGTGGTTTGTTTTGTTGGTGTTGGCGTCTGCTGCTAGTAGTATTCTGGTGAAGGTTAGTGTGGTGGAGTTTCCGCTTCCGAGTGTTGGTATGGTCCATACTCCGCCGGTGTAGGTTCCGGTGGTTGGTGTGCCTGCGGTGAAACCGGTTGGTGTTGTGTCGGTTATTTTTATGTTGGTTGCTGTGTCTGGTCCGTTGTTGGTTACGGTTACTGTGAAAGTTGCTGTGTCACCTACGTTGAGGTTGCTCTGGTTGGCGGTGTTGGTTACAATCACATTTGCTCGTTTAGTGTAAACCTGCTCACTAGTAGTGGCAGTTTTATCATTGTACTGGTCCTGAGCAGTTCTGGTAGCAGTATTGGTGGTGTTAAATCCAGCCATTGCTGCAGTTGCTTTTCCAATTATGGTTAAAGTAGCACTGGAACCGTTTGATAATGATCCTATTGTCCAGATTCCAGTGGTTGAGTCATAATAATTATTACCGTTTGAAGCAGTAACAGTAACGTTACTTAATCCTGAGGGGATTAAATCTTTTATCAAAATTCCTGTAGCAGTAGTGGGTCCTGTATTGGTTGCAGTGACAACATAAGTCACTGTATCCCCCACATTCACCTGTGGTGTTGAACCAGTAACTCCATTTACAGTTTGGTTGAGTGTTACATTTGCAGTTTCATCAAAGTTAATGTATGAGTAATCCCTGAGGGTGTAAGTTAAAAGGTTAGGCACTACTAGGTTCTGTGCAGGGTCATTGGGGTTGTCATATAATAGGTTTCCGTATTTTCCACTTACTCCTGCTAAAACTGTGGCGGTACTGTTACTGGGAACTCCAGATAAGGTCGCAGTTACTTGTCCATTTGAATCTGTAGTTCCAGAACTGGTTATTGATCCTTTATCTGTGGAGAAATTAACAGTCACACCAGGCATCACATCACCATTCTGGTCACGGACTGTGGCAGTTAAGGTAACAGTTCCTCCATTGGCCACTCTGGTTGTGTCTGGTTCTAAGGTGATCTGATAAGGGTAATCTATGGATGTTGCTGCGTTTATCATCTGCCAAGCTCTAGTTACAACACTGTTACTGCCTCCTTGAGTCATTCCATCATATCTGTACGGATTTATACTGGAGGTGTAGGTCAAGTATTGCCATTTAGTTTTACCCGAGGCGTATGTTCCGTATGGTGCTGATGTGAAGTACCAGATAGCACATTGCAGGGCAGCAGCTTCGTTACTGCTCATGGAACTGGAGTAATAGGTTTTGATTAAATAATTAACTTTACCCCAATCTACTCCACTGGGTAAATCCCCTGCTGTACCGGGTAAAGGTCCATTAACAAGGAGATCATCAGTATCATCTATGGGTGTGAAAATATCTATACAGAATGCATCTGTAGTTCCAATGTTTTGCACATATACTTTCAGTATTCCAGCAAATCCGTACATGTTATCGGCTTGAACCCATACATTGGTACCCTGATTGGATGAAGTGGTGTCCGTGGCGTTGTAAGGATATAATTGGAAGTTAAGTGTTCCGTATTTTGTTCCATTTCCTGTGACATTCAAAAGTGCGGTGACTGAAGGACAACCAATGTAACTGGTGGTTATATTGAACTGGGTAGCAGTGCTGTAAAAGTTTAAAGAATAATATCCATTTTCATCAGTGGTTGCACCACCTACAATTCTACCACTGGAATTCACCACAACGGTGGCATTTGCCAATGGGCGCACCTGACCATACTCATTGATGGTCACAGTACCATTTATTATCGGGTCACATCCTACGTACTCATCAGATGAGTTCGTAACATTGTCTGTTGCGTTTACAACGGCTGCAGAAGTTCCTACTATTGCAAGTACAAATGCAAACGTTAAAATAAACATTAAAAATTGTTTTTTTATCTTTATTTCTAATCCCCCTACGGATTTTTTTGTGGATCACTTTTTTGAGGCCATAAAAATGTGGTTTCAAACCATCCTTGTTGATGGTTGCGAGCAATATAACCTCATGATAATGATATTCTCTTTGATCATTCCATTTGTGAATGTGTATATATAAAGGTTGTTAATTTGTCTTATAAGTGTGTGAAAATCGGCACAAAGTCTTTATAAGTATGTGATGAAGTTCACGAAAACCAGGAAAATAAATTGGTGAACAATATGGTATTTGGGTGTGAATATTTGAATTAAAAATAGTTTGTGACAAATCAATATAAATGTTGTTTTTTTCTTTATATGTCTGTGAAAAATGTCACAACACATTTGGGGAAAAGTGAATTAATTTAAGAATTATAGAGAATAGAAATAATTTTGTGAATATTGTCACAATGATTTTCAGGGAGAATGAAATAACTTCTGATATATTATAATACAGAATTAAGAATATGTAACTATATTACAGAACTTGCTAAATGAAAATAGTATTTGGAATAGATCATGACAATAATATTCAATTTCATCAAATTATCCTTACAGGATAAAATAATTGCTTTAAAGTCCATTTACTGGGTTTTTGTTATTAGAGTAATGATCTGGGTATTTCCTTTTAATTATGTTCAAAAAAGAGTACAAAATATTGTTTATGGGACTCAAACACTTGAAAATCGTCCAATTTCCATATCAAGGCTCAGGACCATGATAGTTGTTGTTGCTAGATATGTACCCCGGGCCACCTGCCTAGTGCAAGCACTAGCAGGGCATATCTTATTCTCCAAGTATGGTTATGGTACCTCCATTAAAATTGGGGTCTTAACTGAAAATGGGGAATTTGAAGCCCACGCATGGGTTGAACATGATAATTTGGTGGTGCTGGGCGAATCTGAGAAGGACTTTAAAACAATAATGGATATTGGTGGGGATTAAATTTTTAAGGATATTTAATACATAATATTGGGGAAAAATAATATGGGTATGGATAAATACAAAAACAGTCTCATGGGTCAGTTTACCAGTAATTTAACCCAATTGATGCCTCGAAAGGTTAGTTTGGCTGTAGTTTTAATGGTTGTCATTAGCTTTAACGAGGCTGTTAGTTTACTTGTTTTAATTCCTCTCTTGCAAATGGTGGGTCTGGATGTGGGTCAGGGGTCACTGGGACAACTTGCAGGATTAATATCTGGATTTTTCACATTTTTTGGACTGCAACCCACCCTGCCCATAGTCCTGATTATTTATGTATTGGTTATAAGTTTCAGTGCCCTGTTAACAAGGTACCAGACTCTTAAAACTTCTGAAATTCAGTATGAATTTGCCGCTCATTTAAGGAAACGTCTTTACAACGCAATCATCAATTCTTCATGGCTCTTTTTTTCACGTATGAAATCATCTAACTTTGCCCATGCACTTACCAATGAAATAGAGAGGATAAGTGTGGGGACAGGACAGTTTTTAAGCTTAATTGCTAGTATTATGATTTTAGCGGTTTACATTGTATTTTCTCTGGAACTAGCAGGATTCCTTACTGGAGTTATTTTTGCAGTGGGAACCATCCTACTTTTAACTCTTCGGAGAAGAGCATCTCGCTCCCGAACAAGTGGTGAAGAGATCACCACCACTACCAGGGATCTATATTATTCCATAATGCAGCACATGGATGGGATGAAAACCGTTAAGAGCTTTGGGATGGAAGGAGAAAACATTGAAGTTTTTTCTAAACAGGCCAACCAGGTTGCCAGTAATTACCTGAATACTATTCGAAGTTATGCTGATGTTAAGTTGTTATTTGATGTGGGTACGGTGATTGTACTGGCCACCATGGTATTAGTCCTTATTCAGGTTATCAAATTACCCGCAGCCAGTTTGTTTTTACTGATTTATTTATTTGTAAGGATGATTCCTCAGTTTTCATCTATTCAACGTGCTTATCAATACTTTACCAACATGTTACCTGCGTTTAGGAATGTTATCGACTTAGAGGTCGGGTGTCTGGAAAATAGTGAGGTTAATGAATCATCAGATAAACGTAACAAAGAATCAATTGAACTTAAAAAAGAGATATGTTTTGAAAATGTCACATTTTCCTACAGGGATGAATATGACTTCATTATAAAAGATATGAACCTTAAAATCCCTGCTGGTAAGACCATAGCCATTGCAGGGCAATCCGGGGCAGGTAAAAGTACAGTAGCAGACTTGGTAATGGGACTAATACAACCCAAACAAGGTAAGATCACTGTGGATGGAACACCCCTCTTGGAAAATTCTCTTGGTTCATGGAGAAAAAAGATAGGATACGTGGCCCAGGAAACTTTCCTTTTCAGTGAAACCATACGATTTAACTTATTATTGGCATGTCCCGATGCAAAGGAAGATGAACTTAATCAATCTTTAAAGATGGCTTCTGCATATAATTTTGTTAGTAAACTTCCCGAAGGTTTAGACACGGTAATTGGAGATAGGGGCGTCAGATTATCTGGAGGGGAACGTCAAAGGTTGGCCCTAGCCAGAGCACTCTTGAGTAAACCTTCACTTCTAATTCTGGATGAAGCAACCAGTAACTTGGATTCAGAGAATGAAATGAAGATATTAAATGCAATTGATGGAATCCATGGTGATGTAACTATCTTGATGATAGCCCACAGGCTCTCTACTATAAAGAATGCAGATTATATTTATTTATTTGATGGGGGGAAGATTCTGGAATCTGGAAGTTGGGATGAATTATTAAAAAAAGAGAGGGGATGGTTCTGGGATATGTGCGGAGTACAAGGTGTTAAGAGATGATTTTTTATACAAATTCGCTTTTAGCACTTAATATCTTGACATCGAAGCGGACTATTTTTTTATCCGGATCTGAGAATCGAGCGTAGAAACGGGACCCACTATATTCTGGTATGTTTTTAGGATCGAGGTAGGGTGTATCATTAACTGCAAAAACAGTTCCATTAGCATCATAGGATATTACCTTAAATTTCACATTCAAGGCCTCATAAGGATTTTCATTTACTATATATCCAGAAACATAATATACTGATTCATTAGTTTCGCTATGATTTCCAGTGGTGTTATTTGATATTTTAATAGCATCTAGGGAGATCTTCTTCTCACCCCATGTGTTATTGGCTTTGGTGTTTTCTATGCAGCCAGAGATGGTCATCAAACAAATAAATAACATTAAAATTGTTAATATGCTAATAATTTTTTTCATTATTGAATCCTCTAATCCATATGTTAAGTAAATCCTATGACAATTAATAAATATAAATTATTGTAAATTTCAAATAAACTTATTAATTTCAAATAACTCTATTTTGTTTGCGTGATTATTGTGGATCCAACATTTAAACTTAAAAAAGAAGATCAACTGTTACTATCTTGCGCTCGCATCCAAATGGATGATGAAAATAAAAGAAAAATAAAAAATTTAGTTAAATTAGATTTAGATTGGGATTATTTACTTAAAATCACATCAAAGCACAAATTGCAACAAATAGTGTATTGGCAGCTCAATCAAATCTGTGCAGATGAAGTACCCTCTGAATATATTCAAAATTTCAAACAATTTTTAAAGAACAACTCACGTAAAAATTTATTCTTCACAAAAGAATTAATAAATATCATCCAATCATTAAATGTGAATAATATAAAATCTATTCCCTATAAAGGCCCTGTTTTAGCCCAACAAGTGTATGGTAATATTGTAATGCGTCAATTCGGAGATATTGACTTTTTTGTTAAAAAGGAAAATGTGCTATCTATTAAAGAAATATTAATTTCTAAAGGTTATAAACCGGAATTTGATTTAGATTCTGCTCAAGAACAAAATTATTTAGACTCTCAGCGTGAGTTAAAGTTTTTCCATGAAGATAAAGGAATTTCACTAGAATTACATTGGAAATTTTCGGGAATTTTCTTAAATTTATCTTCAAACGCTGAGAAACTCTTTTTGAAAGATCAGAATTCATTGAGTCTTGGTGGGGTTACCCTTCCCAAACTTTCTCCTGAGAATCTTATTTTAATACTTTCAATACACAATGCTAGTCATCACTGGAGTCGTTTAGCTTGGCTTGTGGATATTGCAACCTTGATTAATAACCAGAAGATAGACTGGAAACGTGTTTTAAAAATATCTGAAGAACTTTCCATTCAAAGAATTTTGTTTATAAATTTATACTTATGCCAAGTACTTTTAAATTTGAAATTAGAAAATGATATTTCACAGCTTTTAAGCAGTAATTCAGTGATAACAATATCAAATACATTCGCTGATAATATTTTTTCGTTTAAAGAAGAAAATAGTTTGATAGAGAATATGCAAATTAGTATGAAAATAAGGGAAAACAAAATTGACGGAATAAAAGATGGTTTAAGTGGCATTTTCAATCCTTCGTTCTATGAATTAAACCACTTAGTCTTACCTTCGTCTTTATTTTTCTTATATTATATTTATAGGCCAATAAACCTTTTAAAAAGATATAAAATATTCAAATAACAGTAAGAATCATTGATAACATTTTTGATATTTTTAGATTTAAAACATTTAAAATTAAGAATTATTTATTTAGCAGTGAATTTGTGCTATCGAATGCATTAATTTATATTAACTTAAGACTGCTTAAAAATTATTACATGAATTCATATTGGAAGTAAGTTTAATCGGTAATAACTCATAGATTACGCCTTAATGTGTAGAGGAGTTTCCCGAAATCAAACTCACTTTGCATCGAAAATTTAATACAGTAAATTTGCATATGGAAACGAAATTAATATTTGTAATTTTAAAGGTAATTAAGAAAAATATGGTATTTTCATGTTTAAATAGAATATAAACTAAATAATTAATTGAAGTTGTAGTTAATATTGAAAAATAGAATCCTAATTGGAATTTTGTGAGGAGTATCAAATAATAATACATAAATCCAAGAATCTGAGTTTAATTTCAATAGAATTTAGGAGAACAATAGTAAATTTTACTTACAAAAACAGGTTACTATAATGAAGATATCTCTCGTTTGTTCCCATGGTGGACACTTAACTGAAATATTATACTTGATGGATGCATTTGAATCTCATGAAATATTCTTCATTACATACGATAATTTCCGAACTCGTGAATTAAATTATAATAAATATCTCCTTGAAAATATTGGAATAAATCCCATAAAAATGATTAAAGCATTTTTTTATATTTTCCGAATATTATGGGATGAAGAACCCCATCTAATCATAAGCACGGGTTCTGAAATAGCGATTCCTGCATTTATTTTGGGTAAATTAATGAGAAAAAGAACAATCTTTATTGAGAGTTGGTGCAGGGTAAAAAATAAATCTACTACAGGAAAATTACTTTACTATATTTCAGACGACTTTTTTGTACAGTGGCCTCAATTACTAGAAGTTTATGGCAATAAAGTTAAATATAAAGGTGGAGTCTTATGATTTTTGTCACAGTTGGAACTCACAATCAAGGCTTCGAAAGACTCATAAAAAAAATGGATGAAATTGCTGGTAAAATAGATGAAGAAGTAGTAATTCAAATAGGTTTCACTGAATTTAAACCAGTAAATGCGCAGTGGTTTAAATTCAAAGATATTGATGATATAAAAGAATGTTATAAGAATGCAACTGTAATTGTTGCCCATGCAGGTGCAGGAACTCTTTTAGACTCTTTATATTTCAAAAAATCTGTTGTGGCGGTTCCTAGACGAAAAAAATATGGGGAACACATTGATGATCAGCAATTAGAGTTAACTGAAGCTTTGGAGAAATCAGGAAAGGTTTTAGCTGTTTATGATATAGAAACTCTTGATTCTACCATTAAAAAAGCCCTTCACGCTGAAAAATCAACTCTAAAAGCAGATAAATGTTTATCCATATATTTAAATGAATTTATAAGGGGTTTAGACTCGTGAGAATTGCAATGATCATTTCAACACCATTCCCACCTGAAGAGGGAATTGGTTTTTATGTTTACAATTTATCAAAAAAATTAATAGAAAGAGGTCATGAAATAACTGTTATTACTCGCGGTTCAATAAAAACTCAGAACGAAGTTTTGGAAGGTATAAATATAATCAAAGTGCCATTTTTGCCATTATATCCATTCCATGTTCAGTTTCACGGTTATTTTGTTAACAGAATGTTTAATTCTATTAAAAACGAATTTGACATTGTTCATATTCACACACCCCTCACACCTCCTTTGAAAACATCATTACCAATTATAACCACAATACATGGGTCTATGTTAGGTAATGCTAAGGATATTGAGATAGTAGACTTAAAATCCTTAGGAACAAAGTTTTTAACTAAATATATAAGTTATTCTCTTGTTTCTCAATTAATTATCAGTTCATCTGGTATAACAACTGTTTCAAATTCAGTTAAAACTGAATTAAAAGAATATTATTTTTTAAACAATGTTTCAGTGGTTGGAAATGGTGTTGATGAGGAAAAATTTGTACCATCTAATGAAAAAGGGAATTATATTCTTTATGTAGGCCGTTTAAGTTATGGAAAAGGTTTGTTTGATTTATTAAAAATTGCAAAGGAAATTGTCAAAGATCATGACATTCATTTTTGTTTAGTTGGCAAGGGGGAATTAGAAAAAAAATTGAAGAAAATAATTAAAAAGGAAAAATTAGATAACAATGTAAAATTGTTAGGAAGTTTAAAGCATGATGAACTGATTAAAATATATCAAAAGGCTAAATTATTTCTTTTTCCCTCCTATTATGAAGGATTTCCTACTGTTGTTCTAGAAGCTATGTCTTCAGGGGTACCTGTTTTAGTAAGTGATATAGAAGCACATAAAAATTTTATAACTGATGGAAAGGATGGAATATTAATTAAAAAAGGGTCTATTGATGATGCTTCACAAAAAATTTCTTATTTGCTGAATAATCCAGATTTAATGGATAAATTGGGAAAAAATGCTAGAATAACCATAGAAATGAAATTTAGTTGGAATGAAATTAGTAAAATTTTTGAAGAAATATATTTTAAGACAGTAAATGGTGGTTAATGGTGAAAATTATCATAATTTGCCCTGATTTCCAAAAATCTAATATTAGGAAGTTACCATGGAAATATGTTTATGAAATTGCTAAATATTTGAGTAAGAAGCATAAAGTAACGGTAATCACTGATTCAGATAAAATGGATTTGGATGAAATAAAAATTGTATCTTTAAAACGTTTATTCATACCTTTAATAGGAGAAACAGAGGAATTATTGAATATTATTAAGAAAGAGAATCCAGATAAATGTATAATGCTTTTAGGATTAAGTAGTTTCTTAAGAAAAGATTTTAAAATTGATAAATCAGTTATTGGAATTTTTACCAGTCCCATATATTCCATTAATGATCTAATAACAAACGTAGGGATTAAAAACTCAGTTAAATATAGAAAATACACTTTTATACACTATTTAAATGCTTTAATTCCAGGTTATTTGGTCAGGAAATGGGGAAATAAATTTGATCAATTGATTTTTTTGAGTAAAGACACACAAAAGAAACTTATTCAAGCAGGTTTACCTCCTGAAAAAGCATTTTTTCTACCTCCTAGTGTAGATGATGAGTTTTTTCTTTCTCCAAAACATGAAGATGTAGATAAAATTAAAATTAGAATCAATCCTGAGAATGTACCTGTCATCATGTATTTCACCTCTCCTCTAACATTAAGAGGAACAGATATTCTAGTTAAAGCTTTTTCAAGAGTTAGAAAAAGAATGACTTGTAAATTGGTATTCCTCTCAAGAATTGATCATAATGAGTTGTTAAAGGAAGAAGAGATTTTAAATAAAATAGCAACAAGAGAAGGTATTAATGATTCAATAGAAATTATTTCAACATATCTAAGTTTAGAACAAATAAAAGGATATCTTGCTACTTCAAATGTTGTGTGTTTACCTTTTAAGATAGTTTTATCTGATATTCCAGTAAGTATTTTAGAAGCAATGGCTCTTGAAAAGCCAGTTATATCTACAAATGTTGGTTGTATCCCTGAAATTTTAGAAAAAAATGGCATTACAGTTAATCCAAACGATCCGAATGATCTTGCTGATTCATTAAAACAATTGCTTACGAATAAAGATTTAGCAAATAAGATGGGAAACAAAAGTGGAAAATATATGCAGAATTATCCTAAATGGGATGAAATAGCCGAAAAGTTTATTGAAATTGTAGAAAATAATCATTGCAACGTTTAAGTGTCAGATTCTATTTGGCGACTTGATAATTTTCAGACTACGTTTTAGATTGGTTGTAATCTATATTTTTATATTTAGGAACATCTTATTGTATTATGTTGGGTAACTTGGTGTAGTTTTGAATATTTAGAATCATAATCATAGATCATGATAAAAGGATTTTGAAAATGAAGAATAAGTTAATGTGCATCTCGGGACCTGATGGGACAGGTAAATCAACTCAAGTTGATCTTTTAATTAAATATTTCAAAGGAAAAGGTATTAATTATGAAGCTACATGGTTACGTTTTAATCATATTTTTTCACTCCCATTACTTGGAATAGCTCGTTTAATGGGATTAAGCGAAGTAATAACGTTGGAAAGTGGAAACAGGTTAGGTTACCATTATTTTTATAAATCTAAAACCATTTCTTCATTGTATACTATCTTGTTGCTGTTAGATACAATAATAAACACTTTATTTAAGGTTTACATCCCTGTATTTATATTTAAGCGTAATATAATTTATGATAGGTTTATATACGATACAATGGTTGATTTAATGGTTTCTACGGGAACTTATATTGCTGAATCTCATAGGGGTAAACTGTTTTTAAGGTTAATCCCAAAAAATAGTGTTTCAATACTGTTAATTACAAATGTAGAGACTTTAAGACAAAGAAGAGATGACGTGTTGTATGATAAAACATTGGAACAAAAAATTAATCTTTATCATAAACTTTCAGAAAAATTCAATATACTTGTAGTGGATGCCAACCAATCAGTGGAAAATGTTCATCAGGAACTATTAGAAAAAATAGGATGTTGATATTTTATGGACTTTTCTAGTTTTCATCGAAGTTTAGCTAAAGGATCGGATTATCCATTTGGTATCCGTTTAATACTACTATCGGTATCATCATGGTTTTTTCAAGGTATTTTATATATGGATAGAACGGAAAAAACCTTTAAAATTTTATTGGATATAGTTTTATTCTTACCCTCTCTTTTTATCTTAAACTATTTAGTTAACAATATCTTATTAAGCCTTTTTTTAGCATTTATCTTAGGTCACACTTTAAATTGGATTTTTAATGGACAAATTTGTGTTTTATTAAAAAATCTTAAATTATTAAACACGGATCAGGAAAAATTTTTGGCATATATGGATAATGTTAAAGAAAAGGTAGTTAAAGAAGAAAGTATAATTGCAGCAGCAGCATTTGGGAGTTTGTCAAGAAAAAAACTTAAAAACACATCCGATCTGGATATCAGAATAATAAGAAAACCAGGATATATAAATGGTATTAAAGCATGTTTCTTTGTGTTAAAAGAAAGATCAATATCTTTTTTTAATAAATTTCCACTTGATATCTATGTTCTGGACAGTTACGAAACGATTAATATCCATATAAAAAATGAAAAACCCATAATTTTATATGATCCAGATAAATTTTTTGGAAAAATTACTTGAGGAATAATCAATGAAAATATTAACCGCTTATAATTACGATCCGTTTAATTTAAGGGCAGGAGGAGGTATTACTTATGTTCATAACCTTTTAATGCACTTATTAGATAATGGAATTGAGATTACATTGTTGGGTGTGGAATTATTCGAAAAACAGAGTTTTGAACATGAAAATTTCGAATTTATACCAGTACAAAAGGGATCAGATAAATACTGGAAGTTTATCTTAAATTTAAGAAAGGCTACTAGTAACTTAGATAAATCTGAATTTGATATAATCCACACTCATAACCCCTTAACAATGCATCCCTTTATTAAGAAGTATGCTGATACTCCTAAAATAGTTACTTTACATGGAATGCCATTGGATTGGGTAAAAGTTAATCATAAAGTAATTTATCCGGTTTTAAGCCCAATTTACAAAAGAATTGAAAAGAATGTAATTGAAAATGCAAATATAATAACAACTGCTGGTACCTATACCCAAATGAGGCTAATGAAAAGATATTCTGAATTGAATCTAGAAAATAAAATAGTTTCAATACCCAGTGGAGTTGATTTAAATAAATTTAAACCTTTAAATAAGGAAAAATTAAAAAAAGAGCTTAAACTCGATAAATATGATGAAATAATAATATTTGTAGGAAGATTGGCTGAGATTAAAAATCTGAATTTATTGATTAAAAGTTATTCCTTATTTAAAGGTAAATTTGAAAATTCTGCCATGATCATAGTGGGAAGGGGAGAAAAGGTTGATGAAATTAAAGAGTTTACCAAAAAGATGGGATTAAATACTATAATTTTCACTGGGCCTTTAGAATCAGATATGGTAGTTAAATATATTAACTGTGCTGATTTATTAGCATTAACGTCGATTTTCGAAGCAAGCCCCACAGTAGTCAAAGAAGCTTTATCTTGTGGAGTGCCGGTAGTAACTACGAATGTTGGGGATGTAAAACATATAATCACAAATCCATATCTTGGTGAAATTGTTGATGGTTATGATGAAAAAGATTTTTCAGAGGGATTAATAAAGATGGAAAATCTTGTTAAAGAATCACCAGATAAAGTAAGAACCACTTGTCGTAAATTAGCGTGTGAAAAATTTAGTTTTGAAGATATAGCCTCTGAGTTCATCTGTTTATACAATGATTTAAATATAAACTAAATTATTAAAAAATTTTGGTGTTAAATTGAATATAAAATTAAAAAATCTTGACTATTATGTGGGTAATGCTGATAAGTATTTGGCATTAGCACTTATAGTTTTAGGAGTTATTGGATCAGTTATTTTAGTTTTTGTTAATAAAAATTTGCTCCCTGCTCCCATAGCGGTTGTAATTTTTTCGGTTTTGTACTTATTAAATATCAAATATGATATAAAAAATTCACATTATGGTCAATTTTCTAAAAAAAACACGATAATATCATTCATAATAATTTTCTTTTTGATAAATTTAAGTTTCATTTCGTTCATATTTCGACCAGAATTATATTCCCGGCCCTTATCCTATTTCATTTTAATTTCAGTTGTATCTGGACTCTTAGCATTTGTTATAATGTACTTACCTCAAGATCGGAAATATGAATACTTAACTTTAATTTCAATAATTATTGTTGATTTAAGTTTGAGATTACTGCCCCAAGTGTTATTTCCAGATTTACTGGGTATGGATCCATGGATTCACAGAGATTTCACTAACCAAATAATGAGTGTAGGACATTTAGTGGATGGATTTGCCTATTCTAAATTGCCTTCTATGCATATTTTCATTGCAGCTGTATCATTTTTAACTGGACTTAATTATAAATGGAGTTCGATTGTTGCAGTTACAATCCCACAAGTAGCCAGTTTTATTATCGTATATTTAATTGGTAAGGACATGTTTAATCCAAAAGTGGGATTACTTGCAGCTTTGCTTCTTTCAGTGTCTGCTAATTACATATGCCTAGGTTATCAGATTTTTCCCACTGGTTTTGCAATGATTGCTTCTGCATTTTTACTTTATTATGTCATTAAAGAAGACAAACATAACTCTGCTGTAGATGCGACTATAAAAATCTTGTTGGCGATTTTAATAGTTTCTATACATATGCAAGTTGCACTTGCTATTTTAATATTCCTAGCATCTTTTTGGATTGGTAAAAAAATCTATTATAAATTCCAGAATAATGAATTGGACTTTGTTAATTCTAATAAATTGAAATACACTTTTGTTATATTATTCACAGTGCTCATGTTTAGCTGGTGGATTTATATGGCTAATAGGATTGAATTACCATTTACTTTCATTCAAAGGGCTTTAGAATATGATCCATCTCAAATTAAAGTCGTATCTGCCTATTCAACATATGTTATACCTTATTCCCAATATTTACTGAATATTTCACCATATCTCTTCTTTTATGGGTTTTCAATAGTTGGATCCCTTTATGCTATTTCAAAAAAATCCAACTCTAATTATCTAGCACTTACATTAGGTGGAATTGCTTTGCTTGCCACACCATTTTTATTAATGCAATCTAACATGTCAGGATATTTATCAGAACGATGGATCTATACTGCACAACTTTTTATGAGTATCCCGGTAGCCATTGGTGTTTTTAAAATTTTCAATGTTACCGAAAAGAAAACTGTATTAAAAAGTATTGTAATAGTTTCGTTGATTTCTATATTTGTTTTTGTAAATGTGATCAACCCTTCTGCAAATATTGATAATTCAGACATTTCTAAGTACTCCACAATACGTTATGCTTATACTGATTCTGAATTACAGTCAGTAAATACTCTCCAAAACATAAATACTAATTTCTTTTATACGGATAAGTATAATATGAAAGCCTTTACAAATCCCAACAAACAATTTAGAACTTATGATTATGTTGATAATTTTTTGGAGAAAAAAAATTACACCGCTTTGAGGGGCTTTGTTATCCTTAGAACTGTTTTGGTTAGTGAACCTGTTCCAGGTTTGAAACTCGATTATAATCCTATTGCTGAACTTTCTTCCGATAATCGTTTTGATCGGGTATATGACTCTGGAAGTGAAACAGCTTTCTTAAATATAATAAATCCTAAACCTAGAAAGACATTATGAATGTACTAGAACTGTTTTAGTGGATGGTTCCCATTGAGACTTGGTTATAATTCTATTACAGAACATCCTTTTTAAATAAGAATGATCAAATGGAATAAGAAAAGTGGAACAACTTGGTTGTTGGTATTAATTAATAACGTTACATTTTATGATAAAACAGAATAACAGACTGAAAATTATTTTTTAGAGTATCTAAAGTAACCACAACCATAATTGTCATTTTTCCACCATTTATCAAGGATTCTGGTAATAGATACTGCAATTTTTGAAATACTCATTTCAACAATATTGTGATTTCTTGGTTTCATTCCACTTTTTTGTGAAATCAGTTTTAAAAGAAAATATGACTTTATAGCCAAGTTATAAAATGGTGAACTAAGCACTATATTATCAATTAGGTGGAAACCATTATTTTCACTAAATTTAACATAATCCTCCTTATTTCGCAGTATAATAGTTCCCCCATCCTGGGATTGCTTTTTAACTCCGTCAAAGTGTATTAATTCCCCATTTTCCTTCAAAGTTCGTGAAAACTCACTAAATAAAGTTGATAAAATTTTTTCGTCCACAACATGTTGTAGGACGAGAGATGAGATTATAAAATCAAAATAGTCGGGATCAAAGTTTAAACTTTGTCCATCAGTTAAAAAGAAACTAATTCCATCATTATCCCCTTGATATTTATATTTTGCAAAATCAATCATTTTTTGGGAGATGTCTACTCCTACAACAGATGCTCCTCTTTTATTGAAATATTGGCTGTAAAAGCCATCTCCACATCCATAATCTAATATTTTTTTCTCTTTGAAATCAAATCCATCGAGAATTTTTAAGATCCTTTCTCTTCTATAAATATAATAGGGAATTTCTGTGGTGGTATAAAAATATTCATTTCCAAATTTTTTAATTTGGTCACCTCGATCATTCCAGTATTCTTTTAAATCCGGTGATTTGGTCATATTATCAGTCCACTGCGAAAAGTTTCTTTTAATGAGAATTCATTAGATTAAATCTTTTTTTTTAGTCATGTTTAATACTTAATGTTATGTATCTGCTGTGGATGAATCATTTATAATTTTTAGCATTGATTACCCTAAAATTATACTTATGGTCATCTTTTTTTTGACAGTGCCTCTTTATTTATTTAAATGAATCCACATATTTACGGAAGAGCGTTATTTGTTTGTTTTTTTAAAAGTTCTAATATATCTAAATGGGAATGAAGGAAATATTGCTAAGGGGATTATTATAAATAATAATAATGTTTCTTTACTGTATTCGAAAGAAATTATGAAAGATAATGCCAGAGAAAATATATTTTTATAAGCACTTATGTTTCTTTTTTTTTCAAAAATTATTTTTAGAATAATATCCTTTAAAAAAGATCCTCCTTTAACATATCCATAGATAGCTTTTTTACGGATTTTTTTATTCTTTATAGTAGCACAACTGTTTATCCAGTAGGTAACCCATTTTAACTGAGAAAAACTATAAGAGTTGTTTGTTCCAGGTACCACAATAGCATTTTTTGACACGTATACTGAAAAACGATTATTAACAGATTTATTGATAAATTCAAAATGGGGATATAAATTATTCACATTAGAATATCCTTTAAGAAAACAATCAGAATCATATAGGCTAGTTTTGAAAATGATAGATGGTAAAAAACTTAAGATATTATAATATTTAGCTCCTCTTTCAATTAACTCAATACTGTTAGTTTTAAGACCTCTTTCCCAACCAGACAGGTAATGTGACGTAACGATGATAATGTCAAATTCTTCAGATTCAATGGCATTTAAAACATCTGAACAATTGGAAAAATCATAATTATCATCATCACAAAGAATCCAGGTATAAATGGAATTAGAAGTCTCAACTGCTCTTAAAGCATTAGGACCAGCGCCAATGTTTTTGTCATGCCTTATAATATTCATATTTGGGAATATTTTTTGCCATTTAACGCAAATTTTGGGTGTTATGTCCGTAGAACAGTTATCAAGAACCGTGAACTTACAATCAGAAAATGGACTTTCAATTAACTGTTTAAATGTATTTTCAAGATCTTTTGCCCTGTTGTAAGTAATCAACACAATTTCAACTTTCTCTTCAATCATATTCTCTCCCTTAATAATTAATAATAGAATAGTTCATGTTTAAAACATTTATTCTATTTTAGTATCCTATTTCCCCTTTTTCGTATTCCTTTTTTTTATTTACAAGTATTCTTCTTGCGGGAATTAACATAATTAATTGAACCATTAAAAAGCTAAATAACGCAATGAACGTTGATGAGAATAGATAGTAACTGACCCATATTCCTAATGCAACTAATGTTGCATTTAGCAGTGATATTCGCATGTAGGGTTCTTGTTTGTGGGCCCTTAAATAGAAAGCCCAGTTGAAAACTATCAAGTTTATTCCTTCTGCGATGAATAAAATAATAATTTCTTCAATTGGAAGTATCCTATTCTCCCAATTAACAATAGGGAAAATGATGAGCATGGTAAAAATCAATCCAACTGATCCAAGTATATATACCATTAAACTTTGCCATTGGATATTTTTGAACAGTTCATCCAGGTTTTTCCGAGTTTTTTGGGCAACATAAATGTTTAATTGGGGCACCTTGGTCATACCCCATGAACTGGCCATACTTTGAACGAATCTAACCATTACTAATGATAATCCCAACTTCCCGGCCGTTGGGGCACCAGCATAGAACATTGCTACTGGTACCATGAACTGGAATATAAAATATCCTGATATCCAGCTTACTGCATATCTCCACTGCAAGGGTATGGTTTCTTTAAGCCAGCGATATTTTCCCACAACCTTTTTATGAGCTATTTGATTAAATAAATCATATGAAGAATGGATATACAATAAAAGACAAAATAAGATGTTTACCAATCCAGCGAATCCCAGTGACCATAAACCCAGACCCAAAAATAGTGCAATCCACATCGTTACGCTGCTTGCAATACCTGCTAGGGTGATGACTTTTTGTACCTTCTCAACTTTGTTAAATCCTTTTAAGACAGCTCCAAATAAAGTAACCATTAACATGAGGGCGCCGGTAAATGAGTATAATATCCATGCTAACAGTATTTGGTAATCACTGGTTAATTCGCCTAAAAAAATCACACCAATAGTTGATAATATCAGAAATGCTATAGATATGATAACCAGATAAAATTTAAAAGAGAATTTGATCAGGGAAATGGTCCTGTCTATTCTGTCTTTATTGCCGTTTAATACACCATTTTTCTCTTCAAGATGCGCATATTCATGGCTAATGAACTGAGTGATAATGGTGGTAAATCCCAGTTCTGCAAATGTAGTCAGTGCACCTAAGCTGGTAAATGTGTACCAGTAACCCTGCTGGGAGATGGTAAGGAATTTCACGATGAAGATTACAGAGAAAAATCCAGATATTGAAGTCCATAAAAGCCCTATATTAGTGTAAATAATTGCTTTATCAATACCTAATAATGATATGATCTGTTTCAAGCCAGGTATCCTGAGAATATATTCTGAAATTTTCATTTAATCCCATTCATGAAGGTTTCAAAGATGTTCAGCATGTAGTCCATTTTTTCTGTAGTTATACCGGGGTAAACTCCTATCCAAAATAAATTATTAATCACCATATCAGTATTTTCTAGAGAACCAGCTATTCTGTAATCAACATCCTGATAAGCTGGCTGTTTTGTTAAATTACCACCGAAAAGCATTCTAGTGGCTATCTTATTTTTTTCTAGGTGATTTACCAAATCATCACGGATAAATGGAGCATTATCTTTCACTAAAATTGGGAATCCAAACCAGCTGGGATTGGCATTTTCTTCCCTTTGAGGTAATACCAAATATTCATCATATATCTTTAATCGCCTATAAATTTCTTCAAAATTACCTTTACGAGTTTGAATGAAGTTTGGAAGTTTTTTCAACTGTTCTACTCCCACGGCAGCTTGCATATCCGTTACTTTTAGGTTGTAGCCAATATGGGAATAAATGTATTTGTGATCATATCCATAAGGCAATTCTCCCAATTGCCAACCAAATCTTTTTCCGCAAGTGTTATCACAACCGGGTTCACACCAGCAATCTCTACCCCAATCCCTAAATGAGGTTATTATATCTTTTAATAAAGGATCGTTTGTTAAGACAGCTCCACCTTCACCCATTGTTATATGATGAGCCGGATAAAAACTACAAGTTGAAATATGTCCAAAGGATCCCGTATATTTTCCATTATACTGAGAGCCTAATGCGTCACAGTTATCTTCAACAAACCATAAATCATGATTTTTAACTATTTCAATAATTTTATCAATATTAACTGGATTTCCTAGAGTATGTGGTACAAAGATGGCTTTTGTTTTATCGGTTATAGCTTCTTCAATAATTTCAGTTTTAATATTGTAAGTTCCCAGCTCAACATCAATAAAGACGGGTTTTAAATTGTTTTGAATAATGGGATTTAAGGTTGTTGGAAATCCACATGCAGTTGTAATAACTTCATCGCCTGCTATCAATCTCTTTTCACCTAGCTTGGGGGAGGTGAGTGCGGAAATGGCAAGTAAATTAGCGGATGACCCTGAGTTTGTTGTTAAACAGTATTTAATATCTAAGAATTCAGCAAGTGATTCTTCGAATTTTTGTGCATATCTGCCAGCCGTAAGCCAGAAGTCAAGAGCAGAATCTACTAAAGCAATCATTTCATTTTCGTTATAAATTCTCCCCGCATAGTTAATATGAGATTCGCCAGGAATGAATGCTTCTTTTTCGGTCTTAAGTTTATAAAATGCAATGATTTTTTCAAATATTTCCATTCGAAGTTTTTTTTCATCCACACATCCACATCCTTAATGAATTTTCGTAAAATTAAAGCTTTCTACTGTCCTTTTAAATCCCTCATCAATAGAATAATAAGGTTCCCAACCTAATGAACGAATTTTTGATATGTCTGGAGAGTTTCTTGATATCTTGCTTTCAAGGTAATCGGAATCTTTTCGTATTTCTCTAATTACCTTTAACTTGTATTCTGGATATAAATTGACTAGTTTATTAGCTAAATCACTGATACTAATTTCTCCTTTATCATTACCAACATTATAGGATTCACCTTTTTGACCTTTAAATAATACTGTAAAAAAGCCGGCAATAGCATCAGCTAAATAGCAAAATGCTCTTTTAGCTTTCCCATGACTTTTCATTACAATGTTTTGACGGTTTATGATGTCGGAAACAAAATCTGCAAAAACCCGACCATCATCTAAACTCATACCTGGCCCATATGTATGGAATGGGCGAATTATTTTAGTAGGCACACCATATTGTTTAAACCAGGAGACACACATATTTTCCCCCATTCTTTTACTCTCAGCATAGCATGATCTGATTTCAGTAGGATTCACATAACCATAATCGTTCTCTGAGGTAGGAAAGTGCTTGGTCTCACCATAAACTTCCCCACTACTAAAAAATAAAAAATTTTCTAAGTCATTTTTTCGGGCCAATTCAAGTAACTGGTAAGTACCTACAATATTGGGGCAGAGGGTACCAACTGGATCTTGATTATAGTATTTAGGGCTGGCTTGGCTTGCTGCATGTATTATGAAATCAGTATCAAAATTGGTTTTTAATGGTTGGCATAAATCTTGTACTTGTAGTGTTAACGCATCATTTTTTTTGGGAAATTTTTCCAATGCCTTGTTTTTATTTCTCACTAATCCAATAATTTTAGCATTCGATTCGAAAAAATTTTCATTTAAGTACAATATAGTTTTAACGATGTAAGATGCTAAAAAGCCATTAGCCCCTGATATTAAAATAGTTTTTCCTTCTAAGTTATTCCAAGGAATATCATTGTTGATAATGAATTTCATATCTTCTTTAACAATTGGATTGTACATTGGAATCGCCCGAATTTTGAATTAATAATGATTATAAAACAAGTTCCTTAATTTGCTTGTCATGTTTTTCATAATGCAAAAACAAAAAATTAGTTTGAACTGTTTCTTCAGTAATTCTGTCTATTTTTATAAGGTTTTTTCCTTCAATAACATAACAAGAATATCCTAAATCCTTTAATATTTCTACTACATCTTGGGGATGATAATCAAATTTAAAAGCCCATTTACGTAATAACTCTGTGAAAATTATGGGCTTATGTTTGTTAATGCTTTTTAAGCCTCCTTTAAATACCAACAATTCCGCACCTTCAACATCACACTTTATGAAGTCGACTGGCTTATCTTGAACAAAATTATCAAGTTTTTTTACATTACAGAGAACTTCTTCGACGCTCTGACGTTTTGATAAGTTGACTAATGAAGCATTAACAGAACCTTCAGGGTAATAATAGAATATAAATTCATTTTCTTCATCTGAAAGTCCAAAGTTAAATGTAGAGATTTGTGATAAATTGTTAAGTTCAATATTCTTTTTTAGATAATTGTAAGTTATTGGAATAGGTTCAAATGCAAAAATTTTTATATTTTCAACCTTTTTAGCGATGTTGATGGAGTACCAACCGATATTAGCACCAATATCATAAAAATAGAAACCTTTTTCCACTAATTTTAAGACCATGTCAAGTTCTTCTTTCTCATAAAAACCGAAATTCAAAATTTCAATGGGTATTATGCGATAATCATTGGGATTACATATTATTTTTATATCTGACTCTCTCGATGTCATCAGAATACTATCATCACTTATTTCGATTTTTTTAATATCAGTATCTTTTAAAAATTTACTATATTCAAATAGAGTCTTATGTATTTGATACATGTCCTGGATATATTTTTCTTTAGTTATTTCCCCATCTAAATAATGTATTTTTAATTGGTTAAGATTCATTAAAGCATCAACTCTTCAATTTATTAGATTTTATTGGTTAATTTATAAGTCATTTATTTTCGATCAATAACATCGATTAACATGTTTGATTTATGTTCTTCGATTGGTAGGAGAGGTTCTTGATCTTCAACTGGTTTATTTACTGAAAGTTTGGGTGTTGCTTTAAATTTTGGGTTTATATCTACTTCAAGGAACATTGGATAAGAATTTGCAAAAAGTTTCTCTAATGAATTATCAATTTCAATGTTAGTTGAAATTTTCATAGTTGATATTTTATATGCCGAAACAACATCTTGAAAATTTGGACAACTGTAATCAGCACCTGTTGACTGGAATCTACAGTTAAAATATTGTTCTTGAAATTGTCTTATCATCCCATATCCATAATTGTTAAGTAATATGATTTTAATAGGAATTTGATGATGGAATACAGTCTGTAACTCCTGTATGTTTAACTGAAATCCACCATCCCCAGTAATTACAACTATGTTTTTATTTGGGTCTGCAAAAGAAGCACCTATGGCAAGAGGTAAAGCAGAACCAATAGATGCCATCCCTCCTTCTGTTAAAAATCTTTGATGTTCCTTAAGTTCTAAAGATTGGGCGGCCCATATTTGATTTTGACCGACATCTACACATATTATCGTATCTTCAGGCAAAAATTCGGATAATTTATGCATAAAATAATTCGGAGCTATATGATCATTTTTTGGTGTTTTAAATGAAGGATATTTCTCTTTGAATATCTTTATTCTATTTTTCCAGTTCTTAAAAGGTTTTGCATTGTATTTATCTAATTTACTATTTATTTTGACTAGAAATTCTTTTATATCTGAATTTATAGGTAAATCCACATTAATTTTATTATTTAATTCATTTTTATCTAAATCAACGTGAATTATTTTAGCAGAACGGGCAAATGTTTCAGGCCTAGTTCCAGTCTGTCTAGTGTCAAATCTAGTTCCTAGGGCAATTACTAGGTCTGCATTAGCAATTGTAAGGTTTGCATAACGGTTACCATATGTCCCTATCATGCCCATAAATGAATGATTATCATGAGGGAATGCATCTAAACCCATTAATGATGATACTACGGGTATTCCTATTTTATTAATCAATTCTAGAAGTTCAGAGGTTGCATCTGAAATCCTAACACCCCCACCAACTAAAACAACGGGCCTTGAAGATGATTGGATGCTTTTAACTGCTTTTTTAACATCTTCATCTATATTATCTTTTTTATTATCACTTACATAAGATTTTAAATGTTTTACATCTACTTCTTCGCGTTGTATGTTCATGGGTAGATCAATAAGGGTTGGGCCAGGACGGCCATTTTTAGCGATAAATAACATTTTTTCAGTTAAATATTTAATATCTGTGGCGTCACTGACAAGTACAGCATCTTTAACAATGGGTTTTACAATGCTTACAATGTCTGTTTCTTGAAAACCGACCTGCCGAACCGGACGATCGAATTTGTATTCATAAGTATTTACCTGTCCTGTTAAAAATAGTGAGGGTACAGAATCAAAAAAACAACTTCCAATTCCAGTTATCAAATTTGTTGCACCCGGGCCGCTGGTTGCCATTGCAACCCCAATTTTACCACTAATTCTCCCATAACCTTCAGCAGCTATGGCTGCGGCCATTTCATGATGCATGGAGACAGTTTTAATATCAGTTCTATCATACATAGAATCTAGTAAATGTGATAATGCACCTCCGCAAACTTCAAAGACATGAGTCACTCCTTCATTTACAAGAGAATCAATTATATAATCTGAAATTTTCATATAGGTCCCACATTTTTTCATTTTTTGACTGCTCAATTTATTTGAATTAAGAATATAAGCTTAGTAATTATAGTTTAACATATAATCAATGTTTCAAAAATTTTTTGTACCAGTCAACGGTCTTTTTAAGACCTTCTTCTATTGTGTAAGTTGGTGTCCAATTTAAAAGGCTTTTAGCTTTTTCAGATGAAAGATATTGGTTTTCAATTTCATTGGAAGCTTGATTTAGGATTACTGGTTCAAGATCACTATCCATTACTTTTAAAACACTCTCCACGATCCCAACCACGTCAACAGGCTCTTCATTGCTGAAATTAAACCCATGGCCGTGTATTTTTAAGTTATCCATTTTCTCTGCTAGAGTTAAGTAAGCTTCAGCTCCATCTTCAATGTAGAAATAATCACGTATCATGCTACCATCACTTCTAATGATGGGTCTCTGGTTTCTCAAAATAGAACGAATAGTTCCTGGAACAATCCGATTAAAGTTTAAATCACCCCCTCCATAAAAATTACCACAGCGGGTTACACATACTGGTAATTCATAAGTCTCATAATATGATCTACAGATCAAATCTGCACAGCTTTTAGAAACATCATATGGATGTCTTCCTTCTAACGGTGTTTTTTCATCGTAGGGCAAATTATTTTGAGCACCATATGCTTTGTCACTAGAGGCAAAAACAATTCTTTCAAGTGTTGGGGAACGTCGGCATGCTTCTAACAAATTCCAAGTACCTTTAATATTGGTATCAAAGGTTGAAAGAGGATTTCTATTAGCAATAGTAACTATTGTCTGTGCTCCTAAATGAAAAACAGAATCAATTTCATATTCATTTAAAACACGTTCTAATAAGAAGTAATCTTCTAATTCTCCCCTGACAGTAATTATTTTATCATGAAAACCAGACCAATTAAGATTGGATCTTGGAACCAAATCTCTAATTAACCCAATCACATTTGCATCTTGTTCCACTAGCTTTTTAGTTAGCCAAGAACCTAAAAAACCGGTACAACCTGTTATGAAGACATTTTTGTCTTTCCAGTAATCTTCTTTCAAGTGGTCATCCTTCCTTTTTTTATTTCCATACTTTCCATGGTGGATTATTCTTCCAAAGAAAATTCAATATTTCTAACTCTCTGTAAGTGTCAACGCACTGCCAAAAATTATCATTAGAATAAAGCATGAGCTCTCCATCTGCTGCTAGATTTTTCAGAGGATCTTTCTCTAGTATGCAATCTTCTTGGTCATCTAAATAACTGAAGAATTCTTTGTTAAACACGAAAAATCCTCCATTTATCATGCCTTCACTCGCTTGTGGTTTTTCATAAAATTTAGTGATCTGATTTTCTTTTAAGTGAAATTCACCAAATCGTGATGGAGGATGCACTCCTGTCATAGTTCCTATCCTTCCGTGGGAATTATGGAATTGGACCAAGTTTTGGATATTTATTTGTGACACACCATCGCCGTATGTCAGCATGAATGTATCATCAGTAATGTATTTTTCAATTTTTTTAACTCTGGCTCCAGTTTGGGATTCTTCTCCAGTATCTGCCAAGGTAACAGTCCAGTCATGTTCATTGTGGTCGCTATGAATTTTAACTTCCGTTTTGTTCCCCAGATTGATCGTAAAATCGTTGTTCATCATTTCATAGTTTAAGAAGTATTCTTTTATCATGTTTCCTTTGTAACCTAAACAGATAACGAAATCTTTAAAACCGTAATGAGCATAAGTTTTCATTATATGCCACAATACGGGCTTGTTCCCTATTTGAACCATAGGTTTGGGCCTATATTCAGTTTCTTCCCTTAATCTAGTTCCTTTTCCCCCACATAGAATTACAACTTTCATATTAATCTCACTTTTTGAATTTTTTAATTTTTCTAATTTTTTTGCAAGTTTAAAGAGAATATATGAACTTCAAAAGTCTGTATTAGAATGTTATATTCAACTTTATACTTAATAATTTTTAAATATGTTTTATTAGGGTAATTCTTTATATCCCCTTTAATATTATATCAAATCACAAAATATCCTAGTTCAATGGTTTTTAATAATTTCTTGGTATGTTTCATATGTTTTTACAACATTAGCTTCCCCAGAAAGTTCTTTTTTCAGTTTTTCATAGCCTTTATTACCCATTTCTTTTCTTAAATCAGGATTTTTCATCAGTTGGATTGTTGCTTCTGCAAGGGCTTTGTGGTCGTGGGGTTTTATGATTATTCCTGTTTCATTATTATCAATAACTTCTGGTATACTACCAACATCTGTTGCAATAACCGGTCTTTTTAATCCATAAGCCACTGGTATGATACCACTTTGAGAAGCTTCAATATAGGGTAAAACTATAACACTGGACTTTTGAATAAGTTCTGTACCTTTTTCAAAGCTTATGTGTTCGTTGTAAACTATGAAGTTATTTTTATTCACCATCATATCCTCATAAATTCCAAAGTCTTCTCCCCTACCTGCAATCACAATTTTCGCTTCAGGTATTGCATTTGTTATTAAAGGCTCCGCTTTGATTAAGTATTCGAGTCCTTTGTATCTGTATATCCTTCCAAAAAATAGAATTAAATTTCCGTTTTCAGTTAAATCATTTCGTTCGTATTTTTTAAATTCAATAAATTCATCTTCCCCCAATGGCACTATACGTACTTTGTCCTCTGGAATTTTATACTCGTTTATGATCTGTTTTTTAAGTTGTTTACCATGTACAAAAACTTTTCTTGACAATTTCGCAGCGAAATATGCGGCTTGCCTAAATAAAAGACTTTTTTCCCCTTCATGGATTTTTACATCGTGAAATGTTGATATTAATTTAAATTTCCTAAAAAATAAAAATAAAAAAAGCATATGACTTGTAGTCTGGAAATGGACAATATCTGGATCAATGTTATTAATCCTTCTGAGAAGGTCATAGATCATGTAAACTGTCTGAAATGAAAAAAATTTTTGAGGTAATTCAAAGAAGTATGTATTCACGTCATCCCTAATGGAATCAACATACTCCTTTCCAGTGTTATTGGGCAAAAATAAATAGACCTCCCCTCTTTCTGACATTAAATTGGCCAAATTAATGACATAACCAAAAAACCAGGAACTTATATATAGAATCTTCATTTAAAACATCCGTTACTTTAAGATTTGTACTGAATTAGAGATACAAATAAATAAAAATATATTATTTGAATTTCTATGTTTAGAGATTTTTTAACGTATTCACGTTTTTAATCGTCTTTTAATGCCTTTTTTTATTTTTTCAGTTTCTCCAGTAAATAAGAACTGGAAAAAGTAATATACAGATGAAGTTCTTATTAAATAACTCATCATTGGGAAAACAAAAAGGTAAGATGGGCCGTGCCTATTAAAAAGCTTATAATAATATTTATATTTACCTCTTCCAGCTGATTTTTTGAAAAATTCCAATGTAGAAGGGTAATCTGATAAATTTTTGCTACTGGCGCCCCCTTTGTGCCATACTAATGATTTAGGTACATAAATAATTTTAAATCCAGCTTTTTTGGTTTTGGTACAATAATCATATTCTTCAACACCAAAGAAAAAAGAGGGGTCCATCAATGATACTTTGTCTATTACCTCTTTTTTTAATATTAATGAGGTACCATAAACATAATCTCTCTCGATTATTTCTTCAAATTGTCCTTTGTCTAAACCACCAAAGGTTGTAATATTTCCTAAATTCCAATTTATTTTCCCTCCAGCGGCCTGAATCATTTCGGGATTATCGTAAAAATATATTTTAGATCCTAATATGCCTATTTGTGGGTCTGATTCAGCTACATTAATCAGTTCATTTAGAAATTCTTTATCCACAACTGTATCATTATTTAACAGAAGGAAATAATCAGATTGTTGATTTAAAGCATATCTCATACCCACGTTACAACCTTCAGGAAAACCAAGATTTTTTTCATTTTTTATAATTGTAATTCGCCTGTTCGGCTGCAAAGCAAAAAATTCATTTCCTGTGATAACACTCTCAGATTCATTCATATCATACTCAAGGACAGTTATAGGTTTATGATTATTAGGTTCAGCGATGAAATCTGATTTTATGTTTATTTTGCCTTGGCAATAATCTTTTATTTTTTGTATAGAATCATTTTTTGAATCATTATCCACTATAATTACATCATAATTAAGATAATCAATTTGATATAATGACTCCAAACATTCAATCGTATCTTTCCATCCATTCCAATTAAGTATTATTATCGAAACTTTAGGTTTTTCACTCATAATTATCTCCTTAAACGTAATTTTATTAGCGGTTTAAATAAATTTATTATTTCAATTGATTTAGGAATGTTTAATAGGTTATATTTTCTTAATAAGGATTGATTACTTAAATATATACATGTTTTTACTTAAAATTATAGTTAATTTAAGCCTGAATAGTTGAATTTTAATTCACATTTAACTTTTTAAGGGTACTGTAAGTAAATGTGTGTTAATAACATTATTAACATTTCAAATTCTTTAATCATTGTTCTCTAACAATGAAGATACGTTAGTGATAATTATTACAGTTATGTTGAGTATAAAGGATCAAAAAAAGTGAATTTTTTAGATGATTCTATTTTTATAACCGTGATGAAGCCCTAAAACGATTAAAATGGAGAGTAGGCTTCACTGAGATCAAATTGGCATTTTATTTCAAAAATACATGATGATCATTCAGTCATAAAATCATAAGAAAATTTCCAAGTTTGAAAATTGTGACAATTAACCGGATCCCATAATCATTTTATTCAAGCGGGGGTTATTTGCTATTATTTTGCTTTTTAATTTAACAAAATAGTAGAAATAGTCACCATAACCGGATAAAAACAGTTTTAGGAAGTTCAAATCTGCAAAACCATCCATCCTGCTTAGAGTGTATAGATCATCCTTACGGGTGTTAATTAAATTTTGATCTAATGTTACCGCACTTTTAAACTTCAAATCTTTTACTATATTAACCACACCTTGGTTAAAGGTTCCATAAGGATAGGAAAAATGGTTCACCTTCTTTTGTAAATTTTTTTCCAGCACTCTTTTTGATTCCAAAATTTCCCATTTTGCTTCTTTAGGAGTTAACTCTGGTAACACTGGATGGTTAATTGTATGTGCACCGAAAACTATGTTGTTTTCATCCATTTCCTTAACTTCCTCCCATGATAACATCAGTTCACAACCTGCATCTGCAGGAATTTCCACCTCGCAGAGATTGGCTAATTTATCAATAAAAGAGGATTTTTCAAGTTCTGAAAGATCTCCTAATTTTCTTTTGATGAGAGAGAATGTTTGATATTTGTCAAATTTCGAACCTAAATTGTATTCACTGAGTTCATCTATTTTAATATGATCTACTAGAGAATGGTAAATTATGTAACCTACTTTATCCGCCCATACTAATTCATCAGTTCCTATCAGTTTGGATGTCAAATAAATAGTGGCAGGAATATCATATTTTTCAAGTAATGGATACGCATTGGTATAATTATCTTTGTAACCATCATCAAATGTTAAAACAGCAGTTTTCTCATATATTGGTTCCTTTTTTTCCACTAAATCTACTAAATCATCCAATGAAATGATATTATATGAATCAGTTAGGAATTTTAAGTGTTCCTTAAATGATTTAACTGGTAACGGGTTTAAAGACCAGTCATCATTTTTGTTACAAATTCTATGGTAAGTCAAAATAGCAACTTTAGATTTAGAGCCATTTGCAAATATATCAAAAAGTTTCATAGAGTTTGCAATATCAAAAATCTTTGTTAACATCAATCTTATGTAATCACAATATAATATTAAATTTTCTATAAACATAATTCCAAATACTACTTTAACCCAAATTAAATGGATAAATTGGTTTTTTTCCATCTTAAAATTTTTAAATGTATAATCTTTAAATCTGCTCCTGGAATAAATTAAAAAAAAATGAAAGTCAATCAAAAATGGAAAAAATTTTTAACAATAGAATGTATAATTCTTTTTTAGATAGAATGTCGTTGGAAGAAGTATCAAAAATTGCAGTGATCGGCGCTGGCAATGTTGGAAAAGCCATGGCAGCACATCTTACAATCAATGGGTATGAAGTTAATCTATATAATAGGACTAAAGAGCATATTTTTCCTTTAAAAAAGGACAATAAGATCAAAATATGTGGTTTGATTGAGGGGATACCTGAAATTAAACTGATTACCTCCAATATCCAGAAAGCCGTTGAAGATGTGGATCTGATTATGGTGACTACCCCTGCATCGGGACATATATCACTGGCAAATAATTTAGGACCTCATTTACACAAAGATCAGCTTATTATTTTAAATCCGGGCCGTACTCTGGGTTCTCTTGAGTTTTACAATGTAATTAAAAAGTATAACAAGAACAACATCGTATCTGAAGCTCAAACAATACTGTATACCACCAGATATTGTGATATGAATGCAGAGGTATTCGCTATTAAAAATAAAGTATCCCTTGCGACTTTCCCGGCATGTCAAACTGGAGAGGTTCTTGAATTTATTAAACCAATCTATCCTCAGTTTATTGCCGCTAAAGACATCCTAGAAACTGGTTTTAACAATGTTGGTGCCATATTGCACCCTACTCCTACAATATTAAATATGGGAGGGATAGAAAATAATAAAACACCTTTCAAATATTATTATGAAGGAATAACACCCACCATCGCCCAGTTCCTTGAGTTGATAGATCAGGAAAGGGTTGAAATAGCCAAAAATTGGGGTTACAATGTTTCTTCAGTTAAAGAATGGCTATATGAAGTGTATGGGAGCAAAGGCACAAATCTCTATGACAGCATTCAAAATACTGAGGCCTACAGAATGATTGATGCTCCAGAACAGGTACATCACCGATATTTATTTGAGGATATACCAACAGGTCTGGTTCCACTTTCAGCACTGGCAGAAAAGATCCATAAACAAACTCCCAACATTAATGCGGTTATAGAATTGGCCTCACGAATAACAAATACAAACTTCAAGCAATGTGGAAGAACTCTTGAAAATTGTGGGGTTTCAAGGATGAACATGGATAAATTAATAAATTTCATTCAAAATGGTGAAGAAGCCAACTAAACTGAAAGACTCAATATGGGTGGTACCATGACTAAAATGATTCTAGCAGCAACTCTGGGTGAATGTATCCATACCATGAGTTTAATGAAATTTTTAGATATAGCAGAAAAACAAAATTATCATGTTGATTTCATTGGAGCTGCCATCTCTGTGGACACTGTTACCTATGAAATTGAAGAAAAAAAACCTGATGTTGTAGTTTTAAGCTACCGTCTTTCACCATCAGTTGCACGAGATTTATTCGCAAAACTAAACCAGAATTTTCATAAAGTTAAAGAAGATGGGAGAATTTTCATCCTTGGTGGAACAAATCCTGTTTTGGATGAAGCAAAGGACTATGAAATATTTGATTATTATTTTTCTGAAGTCACCTCAGATAATCAGGCAGTACAATTTCTTCAAGGATTTGACAACAAGTGCAGTACTTTAAAGTATCCTAATGATCTATCTTCAAGGATCGAATGCTTTTCGCCACTGATTAGACATCATTTTGGTTTACCTACAGTTGAAGAGACAATACATGGTGTTCAAGAAATTGCAAAGTCGGGATTAGTTGATATACTCTCAATAGGTCCTGATCAGAATGCTCAGGAATACTTTTTTCATCCAGAAGAAATGAATCCACAATCAGATGGAGCGGGTGGTGTTCCATTGCGAAAACCAGAAGATTTGATAAATATTTATCAGGCATCCCGTTGTGGAAATTATCCACTGGTAAGGTGTTATGCTGGAACTAACAATTTGCTGAGATGGGCGGACATGCTGGAGGACACCATCAATATAGCTTGGGGAGCTATTCCCATAACATGGTACAGTGAATTGGATGGTAGGTCATCAAGGACACTAGTTCAAGCAATTGAAGAAAACCAGAATGCTATCTCATATTATGCTTCTAAAAATATTCCAGTTGAAATCAATGAATCTCACCAGTGGGCCCTGAGAAATACATCGGACATCATTGAAGTTGCAACAGCTTACATTGCTTCATACAATGCTAAAAATCTAGGAGTTAAAGAATATGTTATGCAGTACATGTTAAACACTCCCCCGGGTATCTCTTTTGAAATGGATACTGCTAAGATGCTGGCAAAAATTGAGCTGGTGGAGTCTTTGCATGATCAGGATTTCAAATCCTACAGGATGATTAGAACGGGATTAGCCAGCCTCAGCGCAGATCCTGATTTTGCCAAGGGACAATTAGCATCTTCGCTGACACTTTCAATGGTACTAAAGCCCCACATAGTTCATGTTGTGGGCTTCTCTGAAGGGGATCATCTCGCATCCCCTGCAGATATTATTGAAAGTTGTAAAATTGCCCGTGGAGTGATTGATAATTGTTTTGATGGAATGCCAGATCTTCAAAAAATACCCAAAATCAACCAGCGAAAAACCCAGATCATCCGCGAAACGAAAATATTGCTAGATGCAATAAAGGGTCTTATGCAAGAAGATAAAGATCCATTACTAGATCCATTTACACTTACAAAAGCTGTTAAAATAGGTTTATTGGATGCTCCCCTGCTTAAAGGTAGAAAAGCTGCAAAAGGGGAAATAACTACAAAGATCATAGGTGGTGCGTGTCAAGCAGTGGATCCAGATAATGGTGAAGTGATTGGAGAGAAAGATAGGATCCTATCATTACTAGAAGATTTAGACATTAATGATTGAAATTCATTCATTTAACGACCTTAATTTTTTTTAACCTTTCAATTGGTTGACTGAAAAATCTAAAAAAATGTATTATCCCTGGAAGCGGATCTTTCCAGGATTCTGCAGCGTAAACCTTTTTTCCTTTTGTAGATCGGAACCATTCACCAATGCTTATTGAATATTCAGGGTAACCGATAAATCTAAACAGGAAAATAGAATAGAAAAAATCCTGTATTAAGATAAGCCATACTTTTCCCTCTTCTTTATTTGCTGGCAGTTCATATGATTCTCCTAACAAATCTAAATAAGCAATATAAGGAAGATTAAGGCCTGACATTAAAACAGAATAATTCCACACTCCCGGTCGGGGGTTAATTTCTACTAACTTAAATTTTTGGTCTCTTTCATCTTTTTTAAATTCTACATTTGCAATTCCGTAATATCCCATTATTTTTATTGTTTTTTTTCCTAATTCGTATATTTCTGGGTTGTTTTTCACACGACCAGATATGATTGTTCCGGCATCAGGTGGGAATTGACGGATTTTATGTCCAATGGAATATGCCATTATGTCTGCGGAACGATCAGAATAAGATGTTATGGTATAAAGGTTAGTTGTAGGGCCAACTATAATTTCTTGAATTGTTAATGGTTCTTTTCCTAATCCTTTCTCGATAATTTTCTTTTTCCAATATATTAATTCATTAAGATCCAAGATAGGTATAGTGCCCCCTCTTGAACCTAATTTTTTCTGAAATCCTATGTTTGTTGCAGGTTTTATAATGCAAGGAAAAGTTAAATGTTCATCAATTTCACCAATATCATGAGCGCTGTCAATAATATAAGTTTTTGCACATGGAATTCCATTTTTTTGTGCAGTTTCATACAATTTTTGTTTATTCCAACAATTTTGGATTATTTTCCATTCAGACATGGGAAATAAATAATTTTCAGAAAGTTTTTTTCTATTTTTACTTATTATGACTAACCAATCATCACTGGATGCGAACAGAACACCTTTATGTGGAAGAGTTTTTCCAAAATCTATTAAAAATTGAATGAATTCATCTTCAGAATTTGGATCAGGACAAACATGTGATATGGAATATTTTGAGTAGATTGCTAATGATTTTTTTGTGTCAATACAAATAACTGGAACTCCTACATATCCAAAACTCCTTACTAAACCTAGACCATTGATTCCTCCCCCTAAAACAATTGGGATGGGTTTATTATATGTATTAACTGTGCGGGCCTTCAGGGTAACACCTCATTAAAATCACATGATATGTTATGTTCTCTTTTTATTACAAGAGATACATTTAAAATTTATAATTGTTTATAGGAGTAACGTTTTAAATACAACTTTATATTAACATTCTATAAGTCTATATGGTTAATAGTAAATATGTAATTTATATTTTATGTAAATTATGAATAGAAAGGTCGATTGTAGGTTAAGATTGATTGTAAGAAAATAGGAACTATTAAATATGTTAATATTTAATAAAATGTCGAATGTAATTTTGTAGGTTTTTTTATGAATCAAATTAAAACCAGTGTATTAATAGTCAATACTAATCAAAAAGATTATATTAAAAACTGTTTAAAATCATTGAAGTCTGTTTACGATAATACTGATTTTGAAATTATCATTGTTGATAATGATTCTACCGATGGATCACCGGAGTTTGTTGGAGAAAATTATCCTGATGTGAAGTTAATTAGAACAAAAAACAAAGGATTTTGTGCGGCAAATAATTTAGGTGCCAAAAATGCAGAAGGAGAATATTTAATCTTATTAAACCCAGATACTAAGGTTTTTAAGGGTTCTTTAGAAGAATTAGTTAGGAATTTAGATGGCAAAGAAAAAACAATTTCTGTACCCAAAATCCTTTTATATGATGGTCAATCAATTAACACAGTAGGTATTATCAATCATTTCACTGGTTTAGGTTTTACCAAGGGGTTAGGCGAGAATATAGATAAATATACTGAACAAGAATATATGAGCAGTATTTCAGGGGCTTGCTTTTGTATTAGGATGCAAGACTTTTTGGATTTAGGTGGCCTTGACGAGCAATTTTTTTTATATATGGATGATGCAGAATTTTCATGGAGATTGAAAAGCAAAGGATATAAAGTAGTTTACGTACCTAATGCAGTTATATGTCATGATTATACCCTTAGAGTGCCTGCAGAAAAAATTTATTACCTTGAAATAGGGAGGTATATAATTCTAAAAAAATATTTCACATGGAAAGAGTTTTTATTATTCTTACCCTCCTTATTCACGACTGAACTTTTTACATTTGGATATTCAATTTTAAAAGGACGCAGTGGAATAAAATTCAAACTGAAAGCAATTAAAGAAGGTTTAACATTAAACGTTGAAAAAGATAATGTTGACCGTAAAGATTTAGTCCGTTTATTGGACTATAAAATTCCTAATAAACAATTAAACAGTACTTTCTTTGATATAATATTTTTTAAAATTGGAAATTTTATCTACTTTATGAATTACAAATCAATTTTGATTATATGGAATCTTTAACAAATTCCTACTCTGTTATGAATAAGTTTATCCCTGAAAAATGATTTTAATTTATTTTTGGGCTTTGTAGAAACCCTTTTTTTTAGTTGATTTGTGTTGTTCTATAGATGTTGTATATTGTGTTTTTGAGTTTGGTTTCTTTGTTTGAGAGTTGTGTGCTTCTGCTGTGGTTTGTGCCATTGAATTTTCTTTTTATTGTTGAAAATATGCTTTCTATATTGTTTCTTTTTGTGTATATTTTGTTTCGGAATATTGTTGGGCTTTTTAGTCTGTATTGTCCTTTTTTTGCTCTGTTTTTGAGTGGTATTTGGTCAAATGCTTTGATTTCTTCATTTATGCATTTTCTTATTGGTTCTGTGTCATATGCTTTGTCTGCTACTATGTAATCTGGTTTATATTTTTTGATTTGTCTTAATGCAGGTTTTGCAAATTGTGTATCATATTTTGGTCCGCGCGAAGTTTGATAATATAAAATAAGACGTGTTTTCACGTCTATTGTTAAATGGTTTTTTATGTAGCTTTTTCTTTCTTTTTGCCGTATTTTTGCATAATATTTGTCTGCATAATCATTAGTAAAACCAGAGCCGTCCAATGCTATTATATCTGCTTTAATATCGTTTAATAATAGTATTAATTGGTTAATTTCTCTAATTTGTTCTGAAGGTAATCGTTTAAAGAATTTTTGGATTGTTGTAAAGTGCGGAACCTTTTTTATTCTCAAATATCTCTTAATTACGTCCGATACATCAATAAAATCAGTGATTTCACGATATGTTGATTTTGTGTAAATTTTCATTGCTAATATCGTGAATAAAGTATGTTGTGAATATAAATGGTTTGAAAAGGCATTAGAATACTTGTTTATCGCTATTTTAACATAATAGTATGTCCTTTCAATGAATTCCACCAGTTTATTTTCTTTAAATTTGCTATTCTTGTTTAAAAATCTTTTTAAACATTGAATATTAGAATTTTTAAAACCAAAATCCGAAAGATTTAACTGCTTTGAAACCCCAATATAAACAGGGGAATAATAGATTTTGCGAATCATAATAATATTATTCCCCTTTATCATTATAAATACTTTAGCAACCTGTTTTAAAAATATGCAAGTGTAATTTCAAGTGAAAACAGGAAAACACAACTTAAAACTTACAAAATTTTTTTTTATTACAAAAAAAACCTGTCTTCAAATAAAAAAAATTAGGGTTTCTACAAAGCCAATATAATTATTTATTTCTAGTTTTAAAAAGCTACTAATTATTTTATGATCCTTTTATAATGCTTCAATTTATCCAAACTTAGATCTATTCCCTTTTCTCCAAAGCTTCAAATATGAAACGGGGCCTGCATCCATATTTCCCAATGTAGGACCTGATCTCCTCTTCATCCACATTCGGGAAACTGTTTAAAACTATTTGAACGGTTTCTTCTTCAGAATAGGATATCTGGATAACTTCAAAAAAGAGGTTCATTAAAAAGAATAAGATCACAGATAGAATACTGAAATCTGTGAGTAGATCGTACTTCACCCCATTGATCTTGACCATGAATGCAGTCTGGATGACAACGTTAACTTTCTCAAGATCCTTGCGGTGTTTTAAGTACTCTCTGAAAACTTTAATATAAAATGGGAACGCCTTAATGCCATTATTTTCTGTCCAAAGACTTAATCCAAATTTGTTTTTATCCAAAAATTCTGAATCAAGGAGTTTATCTGCCAGTAACACTGCATCATAATCTGATACTTTCTGATAAATTTCTTCATTGGTTTTAACACCCAGATCCAATCGAAGGGTTTTGAAAAACTCACCAAAAACCTCTGAAGAACTCATTTTTATGTTATCCAGAAAAAGGGTGGGATCATAAATATTAAGGTCCAGAATCTTCAGGGCAGAATAGATATTAGCAGATTTACCAGTTCCAGGTGTCCCAATAATTAACACGAAACGACCCCTCCTGTTTTTTAAACTGCGAAACATACGGTATATTTTCCGAAACGACCGGGTAAATACAAAGTCATTACTATCCCCTTCTGACTGTACCTTATACTCTGCCATGTTATTATTTTGGTTTATATTATAAATCCACTTATCATTTTGATTAAAGTTTTAGGGATAACTTAGATCATAACCAGATCATCCCCCCCTTTTACTTGAAATAATTTTGTAAATTAAATGAAATAATAATAGATGTGAAATTCTGGAAGAGACTATAATAAAGAAAATATGGATGGCTAGAGAAATATGGATTGTTAGAAATATGAATGGCAAAGAAAAATCAGTGACAATAGATTAATAATTGAAGAAGATCATAAATCTTACAGATAATAGAATTTAGTTGAAATAATAAAATGAATAAGTTTATTTGAAATTAATAAGGTTTTTTATTAGAAAAATAGGTTTAAAAAATAAGTTTAAACATTTAAAACGTTAAAAATTGTCTCAATATCTTTCACATAGGTGTTTATATATGGAAACTGTTAACATTCTCATCGAGGCCCTGCCTTACATCAAAAAATTCCACCAGAAAAAGATCATGATTAAATACGGTGGCCACGCCATGATCGACGCTGCTGCCAAAAGTTCCACAGCCAGAGACACCGTTCTCCTGAAGTACGTGGGAATGAAACCAATCGTAGTCCATGGAGGAGGTCCTGAAATCTCCCGTTCCATGAGTAAACTGGGTAAAGAACCTCAATTCATCGGAGGACTGCGGGTGACTGACCAGGAAACCATGGATATCGTGAAAATGGTACTGGTGGGTAAAATCAACACTGAAATCGTGTCGAACATCGGCTTACACGGAGGTAAGGGTGTGGGACTCTCTGGTAAAGATAACATGCTGCTTAAGGCACGCAAGCGCTCCCCGCAGATAGTGGTGAATCAGGAGACTGGTGAAGAACAGATGGTGGACCTGGGATTAGTGGGGGAGATTGAATCCATCAATCCTGAAATCCTAAAAGTCCTAACTGAAAACAATTATATACCTGTTATCAGCCCCATTGGAGTGGATGATAAAGGTGAAACCTTGAATTTAAATGCGGATACAGTTGCCGGTGAAATTGGTGGGGAAGTAGGAGCAGAGAAGCTAATCATACTCACTGATGTGCCAGGTATCCTGCGCGACCATTCCGACCCTGAAAGTCTCATTAAAAGAGTGAACATATCCCAAGTAATGGACCTGATTGAAGATGGAACTGTCCGTGATGGTATGCTACCCAAAGTCCTCACCTGTATAAGTGCCCTGGAAAATGGAGTTAAATCAGCCCATATAATCGATGGGCGTATAAAACACAGTGTGCTCCTGGAAATATTCACCAAACAGGGTATTGGAACCATGATCACCAAATAAAATCATTAGTTTCATGAAAATTAAATTTAATTAGATTATCTGGAAGGTAATTAAAAGGTTTAACTGGAAAGTAATAAAAATGTTTAACGGGAAGGCAATTTAAGGGTAGTAACTAATTGAAAGTAATTAAAAGGTTAACTGGAAGAATTTAAGGTAATTAATTGAAAGTAAATTAATTTAAAACACTTTCACATTTTTTTTAATATTCCATATCTTTTTAAAATAGTCCAGAATGGGTTTTCCACAATAAAAAAAGGGTAGATTGTTATGAAAATAATCATAGTAACAGACGGAGCCTACGGTGAACGGGCGTATGCAACCATTAAAGAAGAATTTGATTGTGAGTACATGGTAATGGAAGCACCGGCTTCCGCTTTCATGGATGAAATAGATCTTCCATCTGAAACCATTGCCCGTCTGGAAAAGGCAGATATTATTATAACCTATGTATTACACCCAGATCTTACCCTTGACCTGGTGGATGCCCTTCACAATAAAGTGGAATGGATAATCGTTGGTGCCTGGAGAGGAGAAGGTTTCAAAAATCAGTTGGAAAGCTATGGTAATGTAACCTGCCCTGAAAATATGTGCGACCTTACTGAGAATGGTAATCCCATCTTTGATGAGTTCGTATCCAAGTTCGGTCGGCCTGTGGTTAGGGTTAACTGTCAGGGAGATAAGGTGGTTGATGTAGAGGTTATACGCTGCTCCCCCTGTGGCAGCACCAGATTCGTGGCAGAAGAAATGGTGGGCGAAAACACCGAAACTTTACCAATTAAAGCAGGTCTTAGAATACAACATTATCCCTGCCGTGCTCCTAAAATGAGACTTTTCACCGATGATGAATGTAAAAAAGAAATGGCCGCTAACTTCCATAAAGAAGCATTCCAAGAAGCTTTAGGTAAAAATAACCAAGAAATTTTTAATAAAAAGAAAAAATAAATGAAAAAAGGAACTTATATGGCAAATGTTACTCATACCGATTTTAGTTAAAAAGAGTTTAGTTAAAAAGATACTATCCTAAATTGGAAGATACTATCCTAAACTCATCGGAACTACTGCCATAGGCTTCTAACTTTATTGAATCTATCCTGTAAATCAGATTGTGATATATTTTTTATGAACACTGGTTTGGTGTCATCACCGGTAACCTGATTGGGGAATTCGAAAAACAGGGAGTATCCGGGTTCATAAGCTGCAGAGTGGAACAGTACAGCCCTGTGGTTAGGATCTTTTTTAAGCCATGCTTCAACTGGACCTTTATCTTTAGGGCTTAAAACACGAACTGCAATGATGTTAGCTCCATTTTTCTCGGCTGCATCCACCACAGAACTGGTTTGGCCCACATTAGCATCCACAACTACTTTATCCAGAGTAACATTGTAGGTTTTCTCAAAAGAATCAAAGTAACGTTTGGGTGCGTCACAGTACTGGTCAGGGTAACCTTTTATAGTGGTCTGAACAATGATCTTTTCTTTTAAATTCATGTAAATAGGTTGAGCCCCAATAACTGCACCTTTACCATTTTTAAGTGCCCTTATGGGCATGGTTCCCAGTGAAGTTCCTGATGAATTCTGATCCAGTAAGGTACCTGTGAAACGGTCACAAGGTGCGTAACAGTTAATACCCTTGGTGTTCATGTAAGCCTCTGCCTGAGCTTTGCCTGGAAGATCTCCACATGCTACCACTAAAGAAGCATGGTTGTTAACAGCGGTTGGAACCATTACATTCATACCATGAGTAACAGTTGCCATCCTGGTGCCATTACCAGCATCAGTTGACCTTAAATCGGTCATTTTACCCGGGTCAACTGCGTAGACATAATTTCCCTTATCATCTGGCCCATACCATGTGTTGTTGATCTTCTTAACCGGTACATTGGTGGCAGGTATTACCGTGACATTTGCGTATTTCATCAGTTCCTTCACCCGTGCACCTTCCATCCACGGAACTAATTGCGAAGGAGAAGTAGGTTTGAAATCCGGACTCAAACTGTTGTTGACTTTACTTGCCGGATCCTTGGTCACACGGTCCACCTGGGTGACCACAGTTGCCCCCTGTGGAACCTGAATGTTAGTAGCTCCAAGAACCACCATGGAAGCATTCTGAGGTGCTGCCTGGACATCAGTAAAGTAGTTCTGGTTATTGTTATTAGTAGAGTTAGCTCCCTGAACACTTCCTGAAGGACTTAAAAAACCAATAGCCACACCTGCGGCAATTAATAAAAAAACAAACAGAACACCTGCCAAGATTTTGCGGTTAACAGCTAAGTTGAACCTGAAACCTGAAGAAGGTGACGAACGTAGTGAATCTACATTGCTGACATATCTTAAATTCCCACCACAGGAACATCTGGAAAAATCACTAGATGACTCCCCATCTTTCAATCGGTATTTTCCATGACATTTATCGCAAACTAAATAGCCCAAGACCTTCACCTTTACTGTTAATATAATTTATGAATATAATATTTCTCATCATATATAAAATCAACCCATTAGCACACAAAAACTGGATAAATAACACATATAAGGAATAGGTAATTAATAAAATTTTAAAATCAATTTAATCCCTAAAAATTAACAGTTTCAGTCACAACTACCTGAATTAAAGATATTTTTTATCAGATTTTAAGCAAATTTATGCCTACTCATAATGATGAACCAAGAATAGTGATCAAAATATGAATTTATTTATAATATAATAATTTGAAAATGTGCATGAAAATTGGATATGTGCATAAATTGTTTAGAATAAAAATAGAAAATGTGCATAAATTGGATATAATTAATTAGAAAATGTGCGTAAATTTGTATATAATTTAATAGGCCAGAACACCAAGAAAAGTATGTGAGAAAATATGTTAAAAGTAGCGATTATCGGAGCCAGTGGTTACACTGGAGGGGAACTATTAAGATTCCTCAAGGATCATGAGAAGGTGGAAGTAGTAGCTGCTACCTCCAGACAGTATTCTGATACACCAGTTCGAAAGGTGCACCCACATCTCCAGGATTTGGATTTAAAATTTGAAGACAAAGCTCCAGGAGACTTAGATGCTGACCTGGTGTTCACTGCCACACCACACGGTGCTTCCATGAACATAGTCCCCCAACTGGTGGAAACCGGAGTTAAAGTAGTTGATTTGAGTGGAGACTACCGTTTCGATGATGTCAGTATTTACGAGAAATGGTACGGTCTCAAACACAAAAAACCTCTGGATGCAGTTTACGGATTACCGGAAATGTACCGGGAGGAGATCAAAAAAGCTAACCTGGTTGCCAACCCCGGATGTTACCCCACTGGATCCATACTGGCAGGAATCCCCCTGGTAAAAGAAGGACTGGTGGACACGATTATAGCTGATTCAAAAAGTGGTGTGAGTGGTGCAGGGATTAAACCCACACCTGCAACTCATTATCCCAATATCAGCGACAACATAGTGCCTTACGCAGTCACCACCCACCGCCACATGCCTGAAATTCAGGAAAAACTCCAGAAATTTGGTGATGTTCGTGTTTCATTCACCCCACACCTGGTACCAGTCATCAGAGGGATTATAACCACCCTTCATTCCTTCCCCAACCAGGAAGTTACATCAGAAGAAATTCAAAAGATGTATAAAAACCATTACCAGGATGAACCATTTGTACGTGTGCTGGATGATGGTGAAATCCCACGCTTAAGTTCAGTGCGAGGATCCAACTTCTGCCATATAGGATGCTTTGAAATTGATGACAATGGTAGGCTGGTTGTTGTTTCTGCCATTGACAATATAGCTAAAGGTGCTTCCGGTGCAGCAGTGGCCAACATGAACCTAATGTGTGGATTCCCTGAAACCATGTCACTGGAAGGTTGTGGTTTGCATCCTTAAACAAGTGTAACTCATGAAATGAAGGTGAAAAACCCATCTTTTTTTTAGGGAACCACCAATCCCTAAACCTTTATAAAGTTTGATCCATATATTTTATGAGAAGAAGAGATAAAAGTGAGAAATTCCATTAAAACTTAGTAAACCCATTTATTCTTTACATAACCAGAGATTATCAACATATACGACATGTCATCATTCCCAGTTACGTTTCCACATGTATTAAGTCTTAAAAAAATGTTTACCAAGTCATGGAATGTTACCAAGTCCTGGAAGATATCACTTTTATTAAAAACATAGTCTTTATATATTTGAGTTTTGAGGTAAATTATGAAAACCATGATCCTGTTTTACTCACGAACCAGGAAAACTGCCCTGGTAGCCAAAACACTGGCCCAGGAAGTTAATGCAGATTATTTAGAAGTAACCGACCTGAATAATAGAGCAGGGGCCATGAATTATATTAAAGCTTCGGTGGATGCATTCCGTGAGAATAAAACTTTAATAAAACCCGAATCAGTGGATCTAACTGATTATGACCTGATATACATGGGAAGTCCCACCTGGGCTGGTAAACCAGCACCAGCAATAGTAACCCTTATTGATCAATGCAACTTCCAGGGTAAAGATGTGATCCTTTTTGCCACCATGGGAAATTCAGGTGGCCGGAAAGTAATTGAACGGATGCAAGAGAAAATAGAGCCCCGTGGAGGGCGTATGATCAAATCATTCCAGATCAAAACAGGCAATAAAAAAACTGAAGAACTCACCGAAACAGTTAAAGAGATTGTCAAGGATGAAGATCTGCCAATATACGGGATATAATAAAACATCCAATATGCGGGATATAATAAACCTGACACATAGGGATATAATAAATCATATAATGAGACAGAACTACAGATATAATAGTAATAAAATTAATTGTATTATTAAATGAAATAAAATTGTATACTGACTTAAACTAATGACCATATAAAAATGAAGCGTATATCTACGAAGTGTAAAATATTACAATTAGATAGATTTACAGTTAAGTTAGTTGAAACAATTGGTATAAGAAAATCTTCAATAGTAAAATCTCCAATAGAAAACTCCCCAATAGGAAACCCCCCAATAGGAAAATCTCTTAAGGACAATTAAAAGCTATTGAAAGAATTTAAAACGACATTCTAATTCCAATTGAATCTTCACAAAATATAGACTTACTATAGAAAAGAACATGACAAGAAAGACTGGTGATTAAATTGATAACATTTGAAAGGTTACTGGAATCATACAAACCACTTATCGCCATTCCAGTGGTGATCACCATCATTGCCCTGATAATAATAGCCACTATGGGCCTTAATCAGGGTATTGAGCTTAAAGGTGGAACAGTGGCAGTTATACAACTGGATAAATCTGTTAGTCAGAACGAACTTCAATCAATTATCAGTGCAGGGCTGCCGAATCAGACCGTAGATGTTAAATCTATTACCAACAATCAGGCCACTGTAGATATTGTGGGTGACACGGATGTGGTTAAATTATCATCCACATTAAATGGAACTGGAACAATAAGCAGTTATAAATCAGTGGGTGCGGTTTTAAGTCAACAAGCAATGACACAGATATATTATGCTCTGGCTTTTGCTTTCCTCTTCATGAGCATAACCGTGTTCATTATTTTCCGTAATGTCATACCCAGCCTGGCAGTTATTTTCGCTGCTCTTTCAGACATTATCATTGCAGTTGGTGGAATGAGCCTGTTTGGCATACCACTCTCAATTGCTTCTGTGGGAGCACTGTTAATGCTTATTGGTTACAGTGTAGACACCGACATACTCCTCACCACCCGAATACTTAAAAGAAAAGAGGGTACTGTGACCGAAAGGGCAATTGATGCTATGAAAACCGGATTAACCATGGCTGCAGCAGCCATTGGTTCCATGGTGGCATTGTATCTGGTGGTTGTCTTCATGATACCTGCTGCCCAGACACTGGCAGATATTGCAGCAGTCCTCATAATTGGACTGATAGCCGATATCATGGCTACCTGGCTCATGAACCTTGGAATACTCAGATGGTACGTGGAGGCACGCAAATGAATCTCAATGAATTCCTCAAAGATAAACGAGTGCTACTACTGATAGTTCTAGTTATTGCCAGTATAGGTGCCATCTCAGTTCTAGGCATTCAGCAGGGCTTAGACTTAAAAGGCGGATCAACAATACAGCTTCAGCTGGATCAACCAGTGGATACCGCAACCATGAACACAGTTACTTCGGTTCTGGATAAGCGGTTGAACATTTTCGGGGTTAAAGATGTTAAAGTGTACCCCAGTGGAAACCAAAATGTTATAGTGGAAATTGCTGGTGTCCAACCAGATGATGTAGCCAAGATAGTTGGAAGTAACGGTAAATTCGAGGCCAAAATCAACAACCAGACTGCCCTGGTGGGATCAGACATCACCCAGGTGAAAACTTATCAGGTTACTGGAAACGAATGGCAGGTTCCATTCACTGTGTCACTGGATGGTGCCAATCGATTTGCCCAGGTTGCTAAAGGTCAGTCCGGAGTTCCGGTGGACATGTACCTTGATGACCAGTTAATTACTTCTCCAGAGGTTTCTGCTGAACTGGCCAATGGTCAAGCATCAACAGATGTTCAGATCAGTGGAACTGAATCCTCAAAAGAAGAGGCACAGGCTCAGGCCAAAAGTATTCACACTCTCTTACAGTCAGGTGCATTACCGGTTAAGGTTAAAATCGTAGGAGTTAGCAGTGTATCAGCAGAACTAGGTTCACAATTTGTAAACGGTGCCCTTGTGGCCGGTTTATTAGCCCTTCTGGTTATTTCGGCCATAATAATCATACGCTACCGTAACCCAATACTGGTTATACCCATCATGTTAACCAGTATAGCTGAACTTCTCCTGATACTGGGAGCTGCGGCGGTGATTCACTGGAACATTGACCTGGCAGCTATTGCTGGTATACTGGCTGCCATTGGTACCGGAGTTGATGACCAGATCATCATCACCGATGAGGTGCTCAAGGGATTCAGTGAGAAGAAAAAGATCTCTGGTGTGCGTAAACAGATAAAAAGCGCATTCTTCATCATATTCGCTGCAGCAGGAACATTAATCGCTGCCATGCTCCCACTGTTCTATATCGGGTTCAGCAGGGGAGCCTCAGGAATAGGTGTGCTTTCTGGATTTGCCTTCACCACGGTTCTGGGAGTTCTCATTGGAATATTCATCACCAGACCAGTGTACGCCAAATTCATTGAAATGATGCTGGATCCAAAAAGGAACTAAGTTAATGGAAACAAAATAGGAATTGACATCATTCCTATTTTCCCTACTCTTTTTTTTAAAAAAAATCATACCTACTTCTTATTCTTGATTTTGATATTCTTTTAAATTTCATAATAACCACAAATTAACACCGTTCTCCTGTAAAAATTAACCATTTAGATTTCTAACCATTTAGATTTCTAACCATTTAGATTTCTAATAATCAGGATAGATTGTCTAGGGATAATCTTATAAAATATTATCAGAATATATTTCTCCTAGAAAAAAGAAAAGGTGAAACATGAAAACTCCCCGGGAATTGAAGGTAAAACCCATTAAAAATGGAACAGTTATAGATCACATCAGTGCTAACAAAGCCCTTAGAGTCCTTAAAATACTGGGATTACCCAGTCCTAAAATAGCGGTGACTCTGGCCATGAATGTACAGTCCAGTCAAATGGGAAACAAAGACATAGTCAAGATCGAAGGTAGGGAACTGGCATCAAGGGAAGTGGATGAAATCGCACTCATTGCACCTAATGCCACTATTAACATTATCAGAGATTATGAAATAGTTGGAAAAGGAAAAGTAAATCTTTTAGATGAAATTAACAATATTTTAACCTGTTCCAATCCAAACTGCATCACCAACACCGACGAACCAGTTACCACCCGTTTCACTGTACTGCAGAAAGAACCGATGATACTCCGCTGCCATTACTGTGAACGGATCATGGATCAGGCCGAAGTGGAAGCCCAGTTTAGAGTGTTTTAAGTTTTCTTGTTTTTTTAAATTAAATTTAAGAATTTATTCCATTTTAAAGGATTATACTATTTTTAAGAATTTTATCTGTTAGAATATACTACTTTTAAGAATTTTATCTGTTTTTAAGATTATACTACTATCAAGAACTCAATAAAATTTTCATTACTTTGTAAACAAGTTGTTAAGTTTCAATAAACAATTCGAATCCTATGAATTCTATAAATTCCTATTTTTTCCCTGAAGTTTTTTAGAAAAAAATTAATTGGATTAGGGGAATAAAGGGAAACACCAATAGTTAAAATGAACCAACAGTTAATTTAATTTTAGAGGGGTGAATGGTTAAATGAGCTATAAAGAACAGGCAGATGTTTTTAAAAATGTCTTCAAATTAAAATATGAACCTATGGCTATTTCTTTTACAAATGACGAAATTTCAAGTGGGCGATATGAAAAAACCTCAATTTGTAAGGCAATGAAACTTGTAAGTCAGGGAGAAAGTTTCATCATTGACCAGGATGTTTCTACATGTCCGGGTGGTAGTCAGTATTGTGGTTTTATCGAGCCCCACACTGGAAAGAAAAAACGAAGGTTACAGAACTTTCTCACTAAGGGTGAGAAACTTACAAGCTCCATAGTTTCTTTTGAAAGGATGAGAACTTTAACAGCACCACCTGCCACTGATTTAGCAGATAGGGTGGTATTATGTCCTCTGGATAAGGCTGAAATACGTCCAGATATGATTCTATTTTTATGTAATGCAGAACAGGCATGTCGCATTATAACACTCGACACATACTGGGATGGTAAATCACCTGAACAACAAATTATAGGTGCATTATGTCATTCGGCAATAGTTTACACCATAATCAGTGGAAATACAAATATGAGTGTGGGGGATTGGACTGCCAGAAGCCATCAAGGGTTTGAAGCAGATGTTATCTTCCTATCAGTACCCTATGAACGTATACATAATTTAATAGCAGCCATACCTCATTGTTCTGCAGGAGATGCCGAAGTACATATACCGGAGGAATTCCAATCAGATTAAATCTTCATTTTTTTATTCTCACTAAAAAATTCATTACCTACAAATTAAGTTACTGCAAAATACTTCTACAAAATATTCCTTTTTTTCTCTAAAAAATATCTTAAAAAGGCTAAAAAATATTTTAAAAAGCCAAAAATGTCTTAAAAATTAAATACTTAAGAAAGGGGGAAGTTCTTAATGGCTTTAAAACGTGAAACTGTGAATGTAACCACATCCCAGAGAGTGGAAATCCATGATATTACCCCGGATGTGGAGGCTGTTCTTAAAAATAGTGGTATTGTTGAGGGGATTTTGAATGTTTACAGTCGTCACTCCACTTCAGGGGTGGTTATTAATGAAAATGAATCAGGTCTCTTGAAAGACTTTCAATTAGCCCTTCAAAAGTTGGTTCCAGAGGGTGCAGGTTACCAGCACGACCGTATTGATAACAATGCCGACAGTCATATCAGAGGATTCCTTTTAGGGGGAAGTGAGACTATACCTGTTGAAAATGGTCGATTGATGCTGGGAACCTGGCAGAGTATTTTCTTTGTGGAACTGGATGGTCCAAGGCAGAGGAAGTTAACAGTTACAGTGATGGGAGAATAAAAAAATTACTTGTTAAATCAATGGTTAAACCAATGATTAACTGATTCAGGAAAATTTTTATTCGGAAAATTTTATTCAAGAGTTTAAAATTATTCGGGTGTTTAAACTATTCAATAGTATAAACTTATTCAAGATAAACTGATTCAAGATAAACTTATTCCCGTGTAAACTCATTCAAGAGTTTTAAACTCTACTTCCACTGCTACCACTGGATATTCAAGTTCAAAGTTCCGTATGACTTCAGGGTTTACTTCACCGAAGAATCCCTCAACACATACCTCAGATGATTCTTTTTTCACTCCTTTGAGTCGGGCACATCGACCTTTAATAAAGCTAGGATGGTCCAGGTCTTCAATCTCCATTTCCAGTCCCAGGTTACTTATCAGTGCATCACTGGTTGATTTGATCTCGGTGAAGTTGGCCTGGGAGTGGGTGATCATTGCTGCCATCTTTTTAACACCCATGGTTTTAGTTTCTGTTTCCTCATCCAGGAAGACAGTATCTCCAACTTCAAAGATTCTCTGGGGAAGTTCTTCGTGTTTGTTATCTTCCAAAAATTCCAGTAAACCATTGAGGAGGCTCTGGCGGATCATGGTCCTGTCCTGGCTTATGGGCTGGGCTACTTCCACCCGTTCTGTCTCTGGGAGTTTCATTTTATGGTAATGGTTCTCCTCGTTGGTTAACATGAGGCTCATAACCTCAGCAAACCCTAGGCCATTCATGATCTCCCTGACATTCTGGTCAAAGTCCATGTATGGATCTTCCCTGGCCACAGTGGCCACCCGAGGTATTTCAGGTTCTATTCTCCTGACACAGTAACCAATAGCCACATTTTCGATTATATCCACTTCATGGAGGATGTCCGCACGGTAAGGGGGGATCAGTACTGTTACTGTGTCCTCATCAACAACTGTAACATCGAAGCGTACCTTCTGCAGGGATTCTGCCACCACTTCTGCGGTGAGTGGAATTCCAATAAACTTAACTGCATTTTTCACACTCACGGTGCGTTCTTTTGGTGTTAAATCAGGTAATATCAGTGTTTCATCTTGATAGATGTTTTCCATGGTTTTTATGGTGGCCCCGGATTCTGCAAAGCTGGTGGCGATGATGTTCAGGGTTCGCTCCACTGCCTGCTGGTCAGTGCCGGTGACATCCACAAATAGGTTCTTGGTGTCAGTGGTTAGTTTGGTTAACTCTCCGTTGATGATTGGTGGCATGGAAAGAATGTTATCTTCCGAGTCCATCAGTAGGGGGTACCGGTCATATTTTTCTATCAGGTGGGCGTAGGATTTTCCTTTCTTGTGTTCGGTTAATATTTCCCGGAGGGTCATCTCTTCATCCATTTCCAGGGGTACGAAGGATGTTTCATCTGGCAGTGCTGCCAGGTAGCGGAATGGTCCCTTCAATACGTCCAGGTTGTGGATTCCGATTGCCACTTTTTTACGGTCCCGTCCTATTACCCAGTGCAGGTCTTCCTGGAAGTCCATTATCTGGGGGAGTTTGTCCTCGGTTATATTGACATTTAATAGCAGGCAGCAGGCAGTGTAAGGTCTGATACCTTCAAGTCCAGGGTCTATGGTTATACTGGTGCCTGATGGTTCCAGGGGGTACTCTGGTATTCCTTTTTCTATTTCCAGGAATCCTTTGAGTGCCCGGGCCACTCCTTCCACACTCAAGTAGTCTGGTCGGTTGGGGAAAAACTCCACTTTAACCCCTTCATCATCGTAACCCTCAATATCACTCCCGATCATGGGGAGAAGATCGATTAGTTTGTCCCTGTCGATGGATCGGTTTAACAATTCTTCCAGGTCAGTGTAAGTGAATTCTATAACAGGCATGACTTTTTCCTCTTATCTTTTTTTATGTGACTTTTTTTAAGTTTAAATTATGTTTTAACTTTAATTTCAATTTCTAATTATAATTTAAGATTTATTCATCAGTTCAAAATATGATTTAAGTTTAACTAAAGCTGATAAATCATTATTAGTGACTTTATAACTATTTTATACTATTTATTGTAGGTTAAATTAAAACTGTGGATCAATCAATTATTATTAATTTAATGGTTTATTTTATATAGCAAGGTTTATCCACATTACCCCAATTTATCTCAATATACCAAGATTTATCTCAATATACCAAGGCTCATTTTCATATACCCAGGACCATGATGAAGAAGAGGGATTCCACAGTGAAGTGCAGGGCACGGTGCTGTAACCAGGTCATCTCCAGTCCAGCTGCTTCGTGGTAGAGGTCAATGACCAGGTGAATTAAAGCTGCCAGGAATCCAATTTCCAGGGATAAAAATAGCAGGGATAACAGTACTAAGTGGAAGATGGCCTCCAGAACTTCGTGAAACATCCACATTCGGATGGTGGAACCCACTATTTTCTGGATCATTCCTCCCAGTAAGACGTAAAAATCAAAGAACACTTTCCAGAATATCTGACTGTGCACTTCATCACTTATGGCCAGGATAACTGCAATGTAAAACCACAACATTTCCATAATTCGTTCACCGGTATTTTCCACTTATTTAATATGAAAACTTATTTTTCCAATTTTTTATTTTCCAATGTATTGTATATCCAACGTAATTTTATATCATGTAGCTATAATATAAGCTATAAATTAAATGCTATAAATTAAATTATATCCATTGAATAAAAATTATATTCCTTAGTTAAAAATATATCCATTAGTTTAATAAACTATAGAAATACTTAACTTGAAGGCATATATATTAATTTGTATTAATTTAGCTATTAATTTGGCTGATTTTAGAGTTTATAAATGATTTATCATTAATAGGAGACCTAAGATGAATAAAGTTGAGGTTCCCAAGGACTACAATCACGAGAATGAAATAAACTGGCAGGCTACCTGGCAGAAAATGAAGCTGTACCAGTTCAACAAGGATGAAAAACGTCCCCGTTATATAATAGACACACCACCACCATACCCAACTGGATCCATCCATATTGGACACGTTCTAAACTGGTTATACATGGATTTATTAGCCCGATGGAAGCGTATGCAGGGATATTCAGTGTTATTCCCCCAGGGATGGGACTGTCATGGACTGCCCACCGAGGTTAAAGTGGAAGAAACTCACGGCATTAAAAAGAACGACGTGCCAAGGGAAGAGTTCCGACAGATGTGCATTGAACTCACCCGAGGGAACATTCAGGGTATGAAGACCCAGATGCAACGCATGGGTTACTCCCAGGACTGGGAACGGGAATTCGTAACCATGACCCCTGAGTACAAGGAGAAGACCCAGCTCAGTTTCCTGAAAATGTACCATGAGGGTCTCATCTACAGGGCTGTGCACCCGGTGAACTGGTGCCCCCGTTGTGAGACTGCCATTGCTTTTGCCGAAGTTGAGTACACAGAAAATGAAACCTTCCTCAACTACCTTGAATTTCCTTCTAGCACGGAGGAATCTGGTGTGCCCATCGCCACCACCAGGCCAGAATTACTGGCAGCATGTGTAGCAGTGGTAGTACATCCAGATGATGAACGCTACCAGCACCTCACCGGTAAGAAGGTTAAGGTGCCACTGTTTGACCGGGATGTGGAGATCATAACTGATGAAGAGGTAGACCCAGAATTCGGTACAGGGGCAGTTATGATCTGTACCTTCGGGGATAAAACCGATGTAATGTGGGTTAACCGCTACAACCTGGACATCATCGAAGCCATCAATGAACAGGGAATAATGCAGGACGTTTGTGGTAAATACGCCGGACTCACACTCGCAGAATGTAAAGAAGCAATAGTGGAAGACCTGGATAAGGAAGGGTTCCTCACCCGTAAGGAGAAAGTGGACCAGAATGTGGGACAGTGCTGGAGATGCAAAACACCCATTGAGATCCTGGTAAAAAAACAGTGGTTCGTGGCAGTAAAAGAGTTAAACTCCAGGGTGGAAGAAGCTGCCGAAAACATGAACTGGATGCCAGAACACATGAAAACCCGTCTTTTAAACTGGACCGGGAACATGGACTGGGACTGGTGCATAAGCAGGCAGAGGATATTCGCCACACCAATACCAGTATGGTACTGTAAGAGCTGTGGAGAGGTCATGTTACCCTCTGAAGATGAAGTACCCATAGACCCCACACAGACACAACCTCAAAAACCCTGCAAATGTGGAAGCACAGAATTCACCCCAGAGGAGGATGTTCTGGACACCTGGATGGACAGTTCCATCACCCCACTGGTGATTGCTGGCTGGCCATCCCCAGAATATAAGGACCTGTTCCCTGCCACCATCCGCCAGCAAGGCCACGACATCATACGTACCTGGGCATTTTACACAATCCTCAGGACATTAGCCCTCACTGGAGAGGCACCCTTCAAGGATGTGGTGGTAAATGGTATGGTATTCGGTGAAGATGGGCATAAAATGAGTAAATCTCTTGGTAACGTCATTGCCCCCGAGGATGTGGTGGCAGAGTACGGTGCCGATGCCCTGCGTCTGTGGGCTGCCAACAGTGTACCAGGATCAGATGTGCCCTTCGCCTGGAAGGATGTTCAGCACGGATACAAATTCCTGAGGAAATTCTGGAACGCCTTCCGATTCGTGAACATGCACCTGGAAGGTTACAGTGAAAAAGAGACCGCTAACGTTGAAGATATTAAAACCACCCTCAAGCCACTGGATAAGTGGATACTCTCTGGTTTAAACCAGCTGGTAGGGGAGGTTACCCAGGCCATGGAAGAGTACAACTTTGCCCAAGCCCGTAACAGTATCCAGGCCTACGTGTGGCATGACTTCTGTGACGATTACATTGAAGCAGTTAAGTACCGACTCTATACAGATGAAGAAGGAGAATCAAAACAGGCCGCACTTTACACCCTGAACACCGTTATTCAAACATCTTTAAGACTCCTGGCACCATTCACACCACACTTCACCGAGGAGATCCATTACTACCTGGAAGGATATGGGAGTAGTGAAGAAGAGGGTAGTGAATTAAAAGAAAATGAGTTGAAAGACAGTGAGTCGAAGGTGAATGATTTAAAATACCAGACTCCTGGATTCAGGAGTATTCATCAGGAAAAATGGCCAGAAGTAGTTGAAGAACTGCTTGATCCTGCCGCGGATGAACTGGGTCAGTTGGGAGCAGAAGTTATTGGTGAGTTAAGAAGGTTTAAAGCCAGCAAGAAAATGCCACTTAACACCCCACTGAAGAGTGCAACCATACACACCAATTCGCAGACAATCTACAAACAGCTTTCAACACTACAGGAAGATATCCAGGGCACAATGCGTGTTAAAGAGTTAACAGTGACCACGGATAAACCCGACGTGCGGGAGATAGTGGTGGAAGTTACTCCCCGTATGGATAAAATCGGACCGGAGTTCAAGGGACAGGCCCCAGTTATTGTGAAATACTTACAGTCCAGTGAACCACAGGCAATAGCTGAAAACATGGAAAAGGATGGTTTTATTGATATTGAAGGATCCCAGATCACTGCAGACCATATTTCCACCACCAAAGAACTGGTAGGTCGCACGGGGGAAAAAGTTGAGTTAATCCTGATGGAAGAACTGGATCTAGTCATAGAACTGGTGATCTGAGAAATTTTAATCTAAAAATATACCAAAATCAAACTAAATGCATTATATTGAGTTAAAACTCAATAAATTCAAAATTAGCTTGAAATTGAAAATTGTATTTGAGGAATCAACTGAAGATACTATGTACTAAAACTAGGTACTAAAACTAGGTACTAAAACTAGGTACTAAAACTAGGTACTAAAGAAATTAGGTGATAAAGGTGGAATTAAAGGTAGAAAAGGCCAGTGAAATAAAAGGAGTGGTTAAGGCTCCACCATCCAAAAGTTACACCCATCGTGCTTTATTAGTGGCATGTCTGGCTGAAGGAGAATCTTACCTAAGGGATCCCCTCTACTCTGCAGATACCATGGCCACCTTGGAAGCCTGCCAGGCCCTGGGATGCGAAATTGAAATTCAGGACGACATGTGCACTGTTCAGGGCACAGCCGGAGATCTGAAAACACCCCACAATGTTTTGGACCTTAAAAACAGTGGCACAACCCTCCGTTTTCTAACCACCATGGCCAGCCTGGCCCCAGGATGTACCGTGCTCACTGGTGATGATTCGCTGCGCGGACGGCCCATGCAGGACCTCCTGAACTCCCTGAAGAAACTGGGAGTGAAAGCCTATTCCACCCAAGAGAATGGCTTACCACCCGTGGTCATAAAAAATGGATTTCACGGGGGAAAAAGCCAGATAAAGGGTGATGTTAGTTCACAATACATCTCGTCGATCCTCCTTTCAGCCCCTTACGCTCAGAATCCCGTGGATCTCTCGGTGGTTGGGGATTTCAAGAGCAAACCCTACGTGGAGATGACCCTGGATATCATGGGAAAGTTCGGGGTGCACTGCCAGCAGGAACCCGGAAACCAGTTCCACCTGGATAAACAAACTTATAACGCCAGGGATTACACCATTGAAGGAGATTACTCCTCTGCATCATATCTTTTAAGTGCTGCTACCATTTTAGATGGAGAAGTAACTGTTCAAAACCTCTTCAGAGAATCCAAGCAGGGCGATAAAATAATACTGGATATTCTCGAAGAAATGGGTGCTCGAATCATTGTTAAGGAAGACCAGGTTACAGTGAAAGGAACAGTATTATCCAGTGATAAGCCATTATCCAACAATAAGTCATTAACCAATGACAAACTATCATCAAATAATGAATCATTAACCAATGACAAACTATCATCAAATAATGAATCATTAACCCTTGACAAACTATCATCCAATAATGAGTTATCATCCAGTGATGATCAGACAAAACCCACTAAGTCAACCTGTGATCTTAATGGAATAGATGTTAACCTGGAAAATTCACCGGATCTCTTACCTACTGTGGCTGCACTGGCTGCAGTGGCCCAGGGAACATCACATATAACCGGAGTGGAACACGCCCGGTTTAAGGAAACTGATCGAGTGCATACCATGGCCCTTGAATTAACCAAACTGGGAGTAGATGTTACTGAAGAGCAGGATGGTCTCCTTATCCATGGCGGAGCACATGGTGGTGTGGTCAAAAGCCACGATGATCATCGCCTGGTTATGGCCCTCACCCTGGTAGGACTCCTTACAGGGGGAGTGCGCATCAAAGGCGCAGCTGCTCACAGGGTATCTTTCCCCAATTTCCCCCAGGTAATGGAAGGTTTGGGATGCCCAATCAAAATCATCTAAAAACAGTTACTCTTTTTCAATTTCTAAAATAGAAATAACCAGTGAATAAGATATGAATAACCAGAGTGGATAAGGGAATAGTTTAATAAAAGATACTTGTTAAATAAGATAATAGAATGATACGTGTAAGGGATAGGTATTATGCACTGATTATGAAAAAGATTTGAATATTCATGCAACACTGGAAATATTTTTGCAGGCGGTTAAAATGAAACAAAATAAGGAAACCAAAATCGTGGTTCTGGGCACCTATAACTCTGGGAAAACCACTACTTTAGAACATATCTGTAACAACAGGGCCAAAGTTGAATACAATGGAACCACCACTGCTCTGGACTATGGTAACACCATGATAAATGGTGAAAAAGTGCACTTCTTCGGAACCCCTGGTCAGGAACGCTTCCGCTTCATGCGCAGGATCCTCTCAGAGGGTTTAGACGGAGCAATACTAGTAGTGGATAACAGTAACGGGGTCACATCCACTGACCTAGAAATTCTCGAACGTTTAAACGGTTTCCAGGTTCCTTACGTTGTTTTCGCCAATAAGCAGGATCTGAAATCTGGTAATCTGGAGATAGATTCTGATGCCCCTGTAATTCCCACCATTGCCCAGGAAGGAGAGGGAGTAATGGAAGGAGTGGAAACTCTTTTGGAACTGGTTAATTCAAATAAATAATTATTTTATCAACATAACACCTTTAAAAAACGACCTTAACATTTTTATTAATTGTTTTACCATGAAATTCTGTTTAAAATAATATCCATGTTTAAAACAAACTTTTGTTGAAAAAAATCATTCATGCATTATAATCCCTGTTTAAAACTATAATTCTTCTAAAAACAAAACCAGTTTAAAACTATTATCCATGTTTAAACTATAATTTTCATTTAAATTTATTATAAACATTGTTATTTATTATAATCATTCTTAACGACTGTTAAACACCAGAAGGGAACCAGTTATGAATTTAGATGAACGTGTAGACTTGATTATGGAACGTCTTCAGCAGCAGTACGATCTACGGGTGTTTGAAGATGGAGACCCTTACCGGGTTCTGATCAGGACCATATTATCCCAGAGAACACGGGATGATAATACAGACCGGGCCTCGGCACAACTTTTTTCCGAGTACCACAGCATTAATGAGATTGCTGAAGCAGACCCAGCTCTCCTGGAGCCACTGATCCGTCCGGCAGGTTTTTACCATGTTAAGGCCCAGCGTATTGTGGAAGTTTCCCGTAAGCTCCTTGACAAATTCAAAGGCCAGGTCCCGGATGATATGAAAAACCTCCTGGAACTACCAGGTGTGGGACGCAAAACAGCCAACTGCGTACTGGTTTACGGTTTCCAGAAACCAGCCATTCCAGTGGATGTGCACGTACACCGCATAAGTAACAGACTGGGCCTGGTTAACACCAAACACCCTGAAGAAACTGAAGCAGAACTGGAAAAAATAGTTCCCAAGGAGTACTGGATTGAATTAAATGATTTGATGGTCCAGTTCGGACAGACCATCTGCCGACCCCAATTCCCCAAACATGAGGAATGTCCCCTACAGGAACTCTGTGATTATTACCAGGAACTGAAAGAACAGGATGAATAAATAAAAGGAAGGAATAAGGGGAATTGAAAAAAGGAAGGAATAATAAAATAAAATAATAAAATTTAATCACCCATAATGAAATTAAACATCAATACTATTTTAAATAAAAAATTAAAGTCATTCTAACCATACAATTTTTAAAATAACCCCCCATTAAGTTGAACATAAGCTAAAGTTCATAATATTAATTTTAAATGGGATTTACATTGGTAAAATGTAATTTATTTAGTACTTACCCATAAAAATATTAGTGAATATTAACATTTTTATATGACTATTATAAATTAGGATACAGCATTTAGAATACAAGTATCTGTAAATACAAGTATTTTGTATTCATAAGCAATTTGTATAATAATAAAAAATTGGGGGCAGTTAAAATTAATGTTAATTATCTTGATATCTATTCCGAAACAAAAGACCTCATGCGATACACTTCCAGTTCTTCAGTTAGAGTAACTATTTTAATCTGTCTCAGTGAAGGTCTCCAAAACATGAGCGACCTGAAAAAAAAGACAGGAATCAGCAGTTCCACTTTATCCCACAACCTCAGTGAACTTGAAAAAAGGAAAATAACCACAAAGAAACAAGAAAAATACGCTCTAACTTCTCTGGGGGAGATCATAACCACCAACCTCATTGAAAACATAAAAACCAATGCAGCTATTACTAAATTTCAGAAGCTGTGGATTAAACATGACCTGAGCTGTATCCCCCCGGAATTAATAAAGAATATCGGGGATCTCCACAACTCCATACTGATTGAATCCGAGTCTGGGGAAATTTTCAAACCACATGAAACCTACCAGAAGATAATATCCGGAGCAGAGTATATTAAAGGTGTTTCACCTATTTTCCGTTTCGATTACATTGATATTTACAAAAAATTAGTGGTTGAACATGGTATAGATGTAGAACTCATCCTTACCCAGGATATAGTCGACCAGACCATGGATGGTATAGATAGTGAGAATTTAGAGTATCTCCAGAATTTCATGTCGCAGGATAAGGTCAAATTCTGGGTTATACCGGATGTGAAAATTGCGTTCACTGTTACCAACAAATATTTATCACTGGGTTTATTCCATGAAGATGGAGGTTATGATAACACCAGAGATCTGATAAGTGATGATCATGGCGCAGTTACCTGGGGTAACCAGCTATTTGAATATTATAGGGACCAGGCTCAGAAACTCGAACTTTAAATTTTTCAAACGTTTTTTTCGAATAAAACGTTTCTTTATAATATTAACATCGAGCTCAGTTTTTATAGCCATCAATGGCTGTTTAAAAACTTCTTTTTCTTTTTATTTATACGGAACTCCCCTTTCTTATTCTTTAATATTGTCTACTTTTCTGGTGATCTACTCTGTTTACGGCATAAACAAGATAACAGATGCCGAAGCAGACCAGTTAAATGCTCCGGAACGATCAGATCTCATCTCCAGCCATGAAAAACTGTTCAAATACACCATTGTTTCAGCCTATGTCCTGGCGGTGATTATTGGATTATTATATGGATGGAAGGTGCTTTTAATATTCCTTTTCCCATTACTGGCGGGTATGATATACAGTATAAAGATCACCCCCAGAATTCCCAGGTTAAAGGACATTTTTGCGGTGAAAAGCCTGATTGTTGCCCTGAGCTGGACTGTGGGTAACACATTTCTCCCCATAGTAGGTTATGATATTAATACGATGGTTATACTGCTGATATTTTATTTATTCTTCATTAAAAGTTTCATTAACACCGTACTCTTTGATCTTATGGATGTGGAGGGGGATAGGGAAACTGGAACCCGGACCATACCCGTGGTTATGGGTAAATTACACACCATAAAACTTCTCCTGGTTCTCAATTCCACTCTGTTGATCATGGTCCACATTTCCATGGTCTATGGATTATTTCAGATACTGATCATACCCCTGATATTCTGCATAATCTATGGCTACAGCTACATATTGTATTTTTCACGTAACAAAAACCGTTTACAAATGGATATCCTGGTGGATGGTGAGTGGATCCTGATAGTATTCATCAGTTTACTGCAGATTAAAATATAAATTTAAAAATGAAACGCAATTTAGATGACTGATTCAAATTAATTGACAACAATCCAAATTAACACCTAATCAAATTAACACCTAATCAAATTAACACCTAATCAAATTAACACCTAATCAAATTAACACCTAATCAAATTAACACCTAATCAAATTAACACCTATCCAAATTAATTGAAATTTATTATTCATCCCCAGTTTAGACCTCAAAAAAACCATTGACGAATACCAACCCGATTTTATCATCCCTGGAACAAGTCTTCCCTAAATCGGATGATAAATGTGGTACCTTTTTCACGTTTTAGTTCCAGTTCTCCCTGAATCTGAGAAGTTAAACTGTTCACCAGTAACATACCCAGACTATCACTCTTTAGAATATCAAAGTCGTCTGGAATTCCAACTCCATTATCCCCCACTTCCAGCAGATAGTCATCTCCCTCTTTATGGAATTGAATTCGGATAATTCCCTCCTGATCATTGGGAAATGCATATTTAAGACTGTTGGTAACCAGTTCATTGATTATGAGTCCCAGTGGCACTGCACTGTTAACATCTACCATTATATTCTGCACATCCATCTGGAGCTGGATCCTTCCACTGCTGGTGTTGTAGGTGTTAAAAATATCCCTGGTGAGAGAGCGGATATACTCAGAAAAAGCAATGCTTTTTAGATCCCCTGATCTGTACAAACGCTCATGAATAAGTGCCATAGACTGAGCACGGGTCTGGCTTTCCTTAAAAATTTCCCGGGTTGCATCATCCTTGATATATCTTGATTGCAAGTTCAGGAGACTGCTTATTATCATGAGATTGTTTTTAACCCGGTGGTGGATCTCCTTCATGAGCATTTCCTTATCCTTCAGGAGCTGATTAACCTGCAACGAGAGCCGGCGAGTCTGTAGCAGGACTTTGACCCTGGATTGGAGAACTATTTTGGTGATTGGAACCGTAATAACCTCGTCAAAACTCTCCCAAACATCACCCTGCACCTTTAAAAGATCACTGGAAGACGTGACCAGGAGGTAGGGGAGAAAGAGTGGTTTTTCTTTTTCCCTTCTCTGTTTCATCTCCTCTTTTTGAGCTGCCCATGAAGGTAGATCCATTATTAAAAGACTTAAACCATTTTCTCTATCCGGAATCTCGGATAGATCATATACTATCTGATAATCTGTTCCCAGGAGTTCTCCAACCATTTCACTATTTTTACGGTTAACCATAGATATTAAAACAGTTTCTCTGGTTTCCATTTTTATTCCTCAATTAAACTTTTAATCAGTAGTAAAAGTTCCTTAACCACCAGTGGTTTGACTAAAAATCCATTGGCACCGTAAACCATACTCTGTTTTTCTACGGCCTGATGATGGTGGGGACTTAAAACCAAAAAAGGTATTTCTAAAATTCTCAGACGCTCACATGATTCCCAGATGTTCCGGTTAAATCCAGATATATCTATCAGTACCAAGTTTATGTTCTCTCGAATATCAACTTCCCTATCCAGTTCTGCAGGGCTTGAAACACCCCCCACTTCGTAACCTGCTTCTCCTAATATTTTGATAAGAATATCCAGGTTTCTCTGGTTGTGATTCAGGGCCAGTATTAGAGGTTTTGCTGGCATTTAATCAATCCTGATTATTATCTCCATTTCCAATACGTTCTGGAGTACCACTGAGTATTCCATGAATATTCTTTAATGGTGGGCCCACCCGGATACCATACTGGGTGATGCGAACTTCACGGATACTTTTCTCAAAATCACTTAAACGTTTTTTGAGAACACCAATAGATTTTAAGAGTTCTCCACTAGTTTCAAAGTATCTGAGGAATACTATGTTGTCTGCCAGGTAACTGATGCCAATATCAGTTACTTTGAGATCTCCACTGATGTTTTCCACCTCGTTTATTAGAATGACAGTGACTCCCATACGGATCAGGTATTTGGCCAGTGCGTGCAGATGGCTTACTGGATCCTCCCCCCGGAGGGATAATTTGTAACCGGATGTGCTGTCGATCATCACGATTTTAGAGGCATTAGAGTCCACTTCATTACGAACCAGCTGGGCAAATTCCTCTGGAGAGTAACGTAAAGGCTCCACCGGGACCACGGAAAGCATGCCTGTTTTGATCATGCTTTTCACCGGTATGTTAATGGATTCACAGCGGTTAATCAGGTTATCTTCACTCTCTTCAAAGGTGTAAACAACAGAACGTTCTCCCCTGCCTGCAGCTTCCTTCATAAACTGGATACCAATGGTGGTTTTACCCACTCCACTGGGTCCACTGATTATGGTGGTGGTGCCCCTTTCAATACCTCCATGGAGGAGTTCATCTATTTCTGGAACACCCGAAGATATGGTTTCATGCACAAACTCTCTTTCTGGAACAATTGAACGCAGGCGAGGATAAATTTTAACACCACCCGAAGTAATACGCATGGAATGGACTCCGAATCGGAACCCGGAACCTCTGAATTTGCTGACGGATATACTGCGGCCTTCTTTGAAAAAATCAAGGTTTATAATACCATCACACATGAACTGGAGATCATCATCAGGATCATGATCACTGAATTCCGAGGTGAAAAGCACAGTAGCTCCATTATCAATTAAAAAACGAAGGAAAGATAGTGCCTGTTTTCTGAACTGGAACTCATCGGTGGAAAGATATCTGAACTGGGTTATAGGGTCTAAAAATACCCTTAACGGTTTTACAGATTGGATTTTTTCGGTTATCTTGGCTGTGGTTGATTCCCGTTCAACTTCAGCCGGGGAAAATATATCATAGGCTTCCATATTTGCGAAAAACCCCTCATCTGGACTAAGATCCAGGAAGTCAATACCATCCGTGTTAAAGCCCATGTTCTGTGCATTACTTATTATCTGGGCTGTTGGTTCACCCATGTTGATGAAGAGTACTTTCTCATTATTTTTCACCCCTTCAGTTAAAAAGTGCATTCCCAGGGCTGTTTTTCCAGTTCCAGGTAATCCTCTTAATAAATATGAACGTTGGGGTACGAATCCACCCATTAATATCTCATCGAAACCAGGAATTCCACTGGATAATCTTTTATCATTTGTTGTCACGTCTTTCATAATATTCCCCATCCAGGAAAATTCTTACAATTTTTTAAAAATTCAATATCCACTAATATTAATCATATTCACATAAGCATAAACTTCAGAAGTTTTTTAGTGAATAACATCACAGTCTAAAATTAAAAACGTTATTGGGTTAATTATAGCTTTAATAGGCTATACTCTACGGGATATACTTATACGTTAAATGAAGGTTGATTAGTATTTTGAAATTTAAATTATAGACAATGATCAACTCAGTCAATTAAAACTCAATACAATATACAATTAAAAACTCAGTAAAATTATGGACTCAGTACAAATTAAAGACTCAAACAATTATAAACTCAAGGAAAAAAAGAATTTAAGAGAAATAAAGAATTAAGGAAGGAGAAAAAAAATAAAACAAATCCCCTGATAATCAGAGTTATTATGCTGCTTTTAAGCCGGCAACTTTTCCTGCAAAGCTCTGCAGGACCTTTTTGGATAGTCCTTCCACGAATTTCAGACTACCGGCACATTCATGGCCACCACCATCAATACCTGCTTCTGGAATTTCGCCCAGAAGTTCCTGAATTATGGTGTTGAGGTTAAACCCAAATATCTCGTTAACTGCATCAGTGGCCCGTATAACTCCAAAGTCAGGCCCGTAAGCCAGGGTGATGATGGGTGTTTCCTCACCGTACTTCTGAACCATGGAGTCATGCACGAATCCACAGGTCTTACCGGGAGCAGGATAGGTGAATTTATGGGCGAACTTCTCCACATCCAGGACACTGAAGATGATTCCATTGGGGAAGGTCTGGGTCTTAAGGTTAGGTAGGGCTGCTGCCAGTTGCCATTCCACACGTCTTTGTGACTCTTTGTAGAGTGCATCCACCAGTTTGGTGTGTTTTTCCCTGTTACCCAGTCCCAGTATGGTGTCCATAATTCCCCGGCCGTTCATGAAGCGCAGGAAAAATGCTTCGAAGTCTATGGCTGTGGCGATCCTGTCCAGGTCTTCCAGGTCGTATCCTTTTTCCTTTGCCAGATCAATGTACCACTGTGCTTCTGGTGAGCGTGCATGGTCCCCCACTGCTGCAATACCCGGCAGGTGCAGGAGGCGGTCCTTTACATCGGGGTTGATCATCTGGGCCAGTTCCACTGCCAGTGCACCGGCTGTGACCTGACTGTCACCCCCTTCCAGGTAGGGGTTCACATGAACATCCACATAATCATCAACTGCCACCCGGCCATCGGTGACTTCTCCAGGGTAGTGGTGATCCACCACCACTACTTCGATGTCGTAGATTTTAACCTTTAAAAGGGCCAGAATATCTTCCTCGGTGGAACCGTTATCTAACAGTACCAGGAGGGGTAGTTTCTGTCCATGGCGTTCCAAGTCTTCCAGGGCAAAGCTTAAATCCTTCACCACGTCTTCTATTTCATAGAATGGTGCTTTACTGGGTGACCTGCGGAAGTAGTGCCATTCTGCATCGTTGGATGGGTTGATTTCCTGGAGGAGTGGTATGACTGCTTTTTCAACTGCCACTCCGGCACAAATTCCATCAGCATCTGCATGGTGACGTACCAGGATGCTGCGACCATCCATAACTGCCCTTCGGATGGCTTTAGCTGCCTTAACCAGTCTTGGTCTTAATTTCTGGATTATGGGTGCTTCCTGAATTAACTCGGTATTTTCAGGTTCGGCACGTTTATCCAGTGCTTCGTCAATGCGTTGCCTGGCTTCAGTTGCTTCCGATCCATGGAGACGTTCAATGCTCTCGGATTCTATCTGGATCTTACCCCCGTGGAGGGAGACTTCACCCAGTACTTCCACCATGTTATCTATGTTGATGTTGGGGTAGACCCTTACTCCTGGTTCATCAAAGGCTGCTGCCCAGGTGATACCGGTTTCATCGGAGATGGTGAAGATGGTGGGACCGCTGGTCTGCTGGATCTGCACCACTTCCCCTACCAGAGATACATTTCTTCCCTTAATTTTGGGATTTAAGTCTGCAATCTTGGTGCGTGGCATCTGTTTTTTGAGTTTAACCAGTTCATAGGTTCCTTTGATGGCAGCTGGGGCCAGGTCAACCTCTCCCCTGCGTGGTTTGATCTCGATGATCTGAACTATTAATTCATCACCCACACTGTATGGTGGGTTTCTCAGACGCAGGAGGCCGTATAATTTTTTAGATAAGCTTACAAAAACACCGTAGTCTTCTACCCTGGTGATTTTTCCCTTGTAGTGTTCTCCCACTTCCAGGTCGCTCATTTCTGAGGCAGGGTGTAGTATGTAGACCTTGGATTTGTCCTGGCAATCCTCGCAGTAGTCTCCTTTTTCTATGTGTTTACCGCATTTGATGCACAGGTTGATTTCTCCTTTACCTGAACATTCAGGGCATTCCTCGGTGACTTCAACTTCTCCTTTACCACTGCAGACACTGCAGGGTACTTCCTGTTCTTCGTCCAGTTGGAAGCGTTCTCTTGCTCCCCCGGACAGGCCTTTTAGATGGCCTTTTATATCTACTTCACCGGAGACTCCGGTACCATGGCAGGCTTCGCAAACTTTATAGCTTACAACCTTGCGTCCTTTTCCTTTACATTGCGAACATGTCTTCTTCATGAGTATTAACCTCAAAAAATAGATTATTTACTTGATTCTCGTGAAATATGATTCTAATTCGGTACTTAATAATTAAGAGTACCTAATAGATAAGAGTACTTAATAATTAAGTATTATGATTAATTAGATTTTAGTATAAACTCATACCTAATATCTTTCTAATACAGGTAGTTTATAATACACAAATTAGTTTCTTTTCATTCTATTAAATTCTATTATTTTCTTCAATTCTATTTTTTTATTCATTTTAATTCATTCATTTAATTTCATGATAATATTCATGATTTTGACTTGGTACTTATAATTTGAACCGGGAAACCATGAATTAAACATGATACTTATGATTTGAACCCAGTATTTTCATGAATTGAACATGGTAATCATGATTTAATCCTAGTATTCATGATTTAATCCTAGTATTCATGATTTAATCCTAGTATTCATGATTTAATCCTAGTATTCATGATTTAAACTTGGTGGGATTCTGCTGTACTATATCTTCCCTCTGTTTCTGGTATTCCAGGGAGGTGTCCATGTATCCATTGGCCAGATCCACGTGTGTATTACCAGTTCTGGTGTCGTTCCTGGATAACAGGGGTATTGCTAGCTTCAGCTCACTGGTGGCATTGATCTTGGCATCCAGTTCCTGGAGGGTTATCTGCAGGTAGTTGATGTAAACCTGGTCCTGGAGGTTCTTGGCATATATTAATGCCTCCTGGGTGGATGTTCGTGCCTGGTTAAAGTCAGATGATGCGTTATCCACCTGTGACTGTGCAGTTTCGTACTGGTAGTTGTTGGTGCTGGTAGCGGCCTGGTTGAAGTAAGCATCACCCGAGATGATGTGATCATTGATAGTATCAGTTAATTGCTCTATCTGGGCCACCTGAGTGTCTAAACATCCAGATAAGGAAACAGTTATGATTACCAGGGCTAAGATAAGAATTATTTTACGCATAACACACCTGCATTATTTAAATTTATTTACACCACAAATTTACTTATAAACTCCATGAAATGTGATTATAAATCTATTATGTATGGATTACTTGAAATATTTGACTGTTAAAAGTTTGAATATCCCATTAGAATATAATTTTGTAATGTCTTATAGATTAGTTGGAATATAACTAAAATATCCTATAATTAGCTGGAATGTATCTTAAATATTCCATAATCAGTTTTTATATATCTTAAATATCCTATTTAATATTAAATATCCAATAGAATAGTTTATCCCATAGAATAGTTTTAGATAATCTTAAATATACCATAATCAACGGGTATGAAATTAAACATTCCTTAAATCACTCAGAATATCTAAATAAACTGAAAAAATTCTATAAACCGAATAGAACATGATTTAATATATTCTAATATAACTGGAATATAATTTGAATTATACTAATTTGAATAGTACTGAATTCCTTATTAATAGTTTTGAATTGGAATGATTAATTTTGAATTGTGAATATTAAAAAATGGAAAAAAATGAATGGAAATTGTTATAATCCCATAATTGAATGAAATGGTTACAATTCCATAGTTATGATTTCCATAATCCGTGGATATTGCAGTAACTCCTGGCTTTTAGACCGGTTTCTAGATCTACTGGGAATTCTGCCTCGGGCTTGTCACCGGGCTCTAAAAACTGTATGAAAACCTGGTTAGCAGTGGCCAGTTCCACCCACTCTATATGGTGATTTTCCTCCATGGGGTGAGGTACTTCTCCCACCTTAACCTTAACCCCCACCGCTGATTTTTCAATCACTGGTCGGTGTTTTATAGCACCATCAGCATCCTGTTTCTCATTTAAAAGTTCCATGGGCACTTCACAACAAACCAGTTTGCCTGCACCCTCGCAGAAAACATTCACTATGTTCCCACAAATATCACACCGATATATCTGTCCTTTTTCAGTCATTTACTCCCTCAAGTTTTGTTTAATAGATTTTAAATAATGTAAAAAAAATTTTTAAATAACCTTTACAATTTTTTTAAATTGATTACTTGAAATATTCAAATTAATTGCCCAAAAAAATTGGGGTGACTAATTCCAGTGAGGAATTAGTTCAAGAATGGTTTTAGTACCTGTTCTCTTCTAATACTTAGTACTGTTAAGTTTAGTACTCTTTCAAAGTATTAGTACTCATTAAAGCTTTTAATACTCTTCACAGCGGATAAAGAAGTACTTGGTGGGATGATCACATGCGGGGCACTTTTCTGGTGGTTGTTTCCCAGTGACTGAGTAACCACACTTGAGACAGGTCCATGAAACATCTTCTTCCTTTTTAAAGAGAGTGCCGGCTTCCACCTGTTCCAGGAGCTGGATGTATCTTTCCTCGTGGTGAACTTCTGCCTTTCCAATGGCCATTAACCTGCGTGCTATAGCATCTAACCCTTCTTCTTTAGCAACTTTAGCAAATTCTGGGTACATTTCACTGTTTTCGTAGTGTTCCCCTGCAATGGCGGCTTTCAGGTTTTCCACGGTGTCACCAATTGTTAATGGAGCTTCAGCTTCCACGTGTATCTCATCATCATCCAGATCCACATTAACCTTAACTTCCTGGATCAGTTTGAACAACCATTTTGCATGTTGCCTTTCATTTTCAGCAGTTTCCAGGAATATCTCAGAAATTTGAGGGTAACCATCCTTTGTAGCCTGTTTCGCGTAGAAACTGTAACGGTTTCTAGCTTGACTTTCACCAATAAACGCCTTGGTAAGGTTTTCTAAGGTTTTTTCCATAATCAACACCATATACAGTATTGGAGATCAAAGTTTATAAATTTTTATCATTAAACCCTGTATTTATTATTCAATCAGGAATTTGTCATTAAACCATGCATTATCATCATAACCAGCGTGTATTATTGAAAAAATCCATTAGACAATGAATCTGATAAACAGTGCATCTGATATTTAAACAGTATATCTGAATAAAGGTAGGTGAATTAATTTATAACCATGATAAAGAAAGATGATTTTAATCTCTAATTTATGATTTAAATCTCCAATTAATGAGTTATATTAGGAGGCCTTTTTTTAATAGGGGATTGTACCGAACTAATAAAATATATGAGATACACCAATTACCAGGAACCTATCAATATTTATTATCCAAATAACACATAATTAATATACATATTTGGTGTAAATGATCCCCCATATCCAGTTAATTTAGACTGGTCATGGTTAACCGGACCCCATACTTTATTAGTATTGTTCGATGATGAAAAGGTTAGAAGAGTAGTATTTATCAAGGATAATATTCTATTTGAAGAATAGTATTCTGGAAGAGTAATATTTTAGAAGAGTATCCTAGAAGAATAATATTTACGATCAAAAAATCCTGGATAGTTGGAGGATATTTTTCCCATGGAACAAAAGACAAGGGACGATTTTGAACCCTTAAAACCAGATCAGGTACCCCTGGAAGATGATGAAAAACAACTATCCATATATTTAGCTCGTCTTTCTAATTTTAAAATATATTCACAAGCCTGTGCATTGATAGTGATTTTTTTAGGGATCATTGTTACTATAGGCTGGCTTTTAAACATACCCCTGCTCCAGGGGGAGTTCCTGGGATTTCCTGGAACAAAAATTAACAGTGCATTCCTGTTCATCATTGCCGGTGTCTGTTTATACCTTCTGAATCATCAATCCAAATCATGGACCCTGAATGTTTCCAGAATCCTTGCATTGTTTACTGTAATTGTGAGTGTTTTAACCTTACTGGAATACGCCACCGGCCTGAACCTAGGTATGAAACAGTTACTTATCAGTTATCTACCCGGAAATATTAATTTAACCGGGCAAAGTAGAATATTAAGTGCTTTTAATTTTACAATAATTGGCATAGCCATTCTAATGGCCAGTTACAAGTATAAACCCAACATTATGCAAACTTTAGCATTTTTGTCTGGTTTTTTAGCATTAATGGGATTAACATCCTATTTTTACGGGATCAACAATTCTTATACAATGGATTTGATTGTGCAGATGGCTTTTCTCTCGGCAGTGATACATATCATTCTTTCCATTGGTATCCTTTGCCTCTACCCAGACTGCAGTCATATGGGGAGGATCACTGCCCAGAACAGTGGCGGTTTCATGGCCCGGCGCCTCCTCCCAGCAACCCTGGTGGCAGTTTTCCTCATGGACATCCTAATTAACCTGGGCCAGAGGTTCAACTTATACAGTGAACATTTTGGTGATGTTATAGGCATCATCATCTCCATGGCCTTTTTAACCATAGTTATCATCTGGAATGCCAAGATCCTTAACCAGATGGACCGGGAGAGACAGGAAGCTAACTTAAAACGTCAAAATCTGAAAAAATTCTACGAAAGTCTGGTGGAAGGTATTAACGAAGGGATATGGGTTACTGATGGTGAAGATCGACTTTACTTCATGAACAAGGGAATGGAAAAGTTAACCGGGGTTAAAACAGAGAACATGGAGGGCTTGCATATTCTGGATGACCTGCCAGAATCATCTACCGGCCAGATGAAACAGTACTACCGTAAGGCTAAAGAAACCCTGAAACCGGTTTATTATGATTCAATCAGTGTCACCGGCCCCACTGGAATAAAATCATACCAGAGTGGATGGATTATACCCCAATTTAATGAAGATGAGTTTAATGGAGCTATCTGTACTGTGATTGATCAGACTTCACGTAAGAAAGCTGAAAAAGCTCTTTCTAAATCTGAAACATTTTACAGGACCATATTCGAGAATACTGGTACTGCCACTATCATTGTAGGTGAGGATACCATTATCACCATGGCCAACAAGCGTTCTGAAGCCCTGAGCGGTTACCATGTTGATGAGATTGAGAATAAATTAAGCTGGATAGACTTTGTGCATCCTGATGACCGGGAAAAAATGAAAAGATATCATAAACTCCGCAGGGAATCAGGGAAAACTCTAACTTCTGAAGAGTCAGGAACAAATACCCCCAGTGAAGACCATGAAGTTATAGCCGGTGAAAACCAGGAAAAGATTGTAAATACTGAAAACCAGGAAAAAATTACTGCCACTGAAAACTCTGAAAAAAATACATCCACTGAACAGAGTGCATCAACTGAGAACCAGGAAATAAGTATACCCTCTGAATATGAGTTCCGTCTTCTGAATAAGATGGGTGAAGAAAAACAGATCATGCTTTCTGCCTCGGTAATCCCCGGTACCACCGATAGTGTGGTAAGCCTCCTGGACATAACCCAGCGTAAGAACGCTGAAAATAAGGTTAAACAGTCCTTGAATGAGAAGGAGCTATTATTACGGGAGATACATCACCGGGTGAAAAACAACATGCAGATCATAAGCAGCCTGTTGAACTTACAGCGCAGCCACATTCATGATGCTGAAGCTGATAACATCCTCCAGGAAAGCCAGGGCAGGGTGAAGAGCATGGCCCTGGTCCACGAGAAACTGTACCAGACTGATGACCTGGCCCGTATAAACGTTGCCGAGTACATCCGGAGCCTTTCCATGAACCTGTTCCACAGTTACACTGTCCAATCTGGAATAAATTTCACAGTGGATGTGGGGGAAGTTTACTTTAATATTGACACTGCAGTTCCCCTGGGACTTATAATCAATGAACTGGTTTCCAACAGTTTGAAGTACGCTTTCAGTGACCGGGATGAGGGTGAGATCAATATATCCCTGGAAGAAGCAGATGAAGCTGGTGTTTATAATTTAAAAGTTAGTGATAATGGTGTTGGGTTCCCCAGTGACCTGGACTTTAACAACACCAGCAGTCTAGGACTAAAACTGGTTAACACACTGGTAAAACAGTTAGATGGTGAGATTAAACAGGTTAATGAGAATGGAACTAGTTTCCATATAATTATCCATGAACAGAAGTATAAAGAAAGGGTTAAACCTTCTTCTGAGAATAATTAGAGGGACTAATTTTAAAAAGAGATAGATAACAAAAATCCACATAATCTAACCCCATATAAAAGATAAATCCACAGATAAGATAAATCCACAAGAATAATTTATTATTTAAGATAAAACACCATTGAAAAGCTAAATCTAGTATAAAAGATGAAGATACTTGTTTTAACTTCCAATCATTTCTTTTATGTATAGATATTCATGTAAACAAATCTTTATTTACATAAAAGAATTTTAAATATAAAACTAAACAGTTAATATCAATTTTTACTGGAGTATGGATTTCAAGTGAAACTGGATACACCCCCAAAAAGGATCTTAACCGGGATCATTCTGATAATTGCCCTGGCCGGGCTGTGCACCTATTACGTCTCAGAATACCCGAACCACCTTGAATACCCATCTTATGAGGTTATACTCACAGATTATCCCATTGGAGAGGTGGTGAATATTGGTGGAACAGTAACTTCCACCTTTAATGGAGGATTCCAGACAACAGAAAACTTCTACGGCCACTGGGTTAACATGAAGATCATTAGCGATACTCCCGTTAGTGTGGATGATAAAGTGTCGTTGGTGGGAGTTCTTGCCCCCAACAACACCATCATCAATGTGGAAAGGATAGAAGTGAATAAGTACTGGAAATATATCTTCGTACTTCTGCGTTCTTTAGTGGCCCTGATATTCCTCATTTACATATTCCACAGGTACTGGTCTTTTGACTGGAAAAGTTATGAGTTCAGGAGGCGATGAAGATATGCCTGACTGGATAGTTCACGTGGCAGTGGCATGGACAATCTGCCGTGTGCTTCGCTTCAGGTATTCTGAGTTTAACCCTGCTAACACTGCCCTGGTTATGGTTGGATCCATCCTCCCTGATGCAATTAAAGTTGCCGTATTCTCAGATGTGATTGGTTACAATTTGTGGAATTTGCTCTACGTTTTCCACCTGCCAATAGGCACTTTCATCCTTGCAGGGATTGCCAGCCTCTTTTTCCGGGAGAAAAAAACAGCTTTCCTCTTTTTATCCATGGGAATCCTGACCCACTATGCCCTGGACCTCCTACTGATACAGGTGGGATACGGAATGTACCTGTTCTATCCAGTCAGCTGGATGGGATTTTCTCTGAACCTGGTTCCCAATGATGATTTCTACATCACCATAGTGGCCCTGGCTATTGCCCTGGGGGTTTACCTAGTATCAGATCAGATTGAACGAAAGATGTTAAAGAATAATTCTTAAATAAACATATTAGAATAAGTTATATTTGGATTATTATCAAATTTTAAATATATTTTTAAGTTTTTCGTTGATTTTAAGAGTTAATATTTCATCTAATTCTCCTAATTCACCAATCACAAGTTCTTTTAATATTGTGGCAATTTTATCAAGTTTTATAATAGAATCTGTCTTTAAACCTGTGACTTCAAAGGAGGGGTTAGTTTTTTCCAATATAACACTTGTTTCTAGAGGTACTTGGGGTATTTTAGAAGAAATGAATGATACAATAATATCTCTCTCACCCTCATATATCACCAGTGCAGGTCTAAGTTTAGATGCAGTTAAATCAGTGAAAGGGAATGGTAATAAAACAATTTTACCTTTCATTTGTATCTAACCTTTAAATCATCTAAACAATATATATCAGGTTCCTCACTTAAAAAAGAAGATAAAGATTTTTCAGATAGTTTCATTATGGACATTATTTCCTTCTCTTCTAACAAAATATCCAATTTCTCAGATATGCCATTAATTTGTAATTTAATCTCATTAATTTCAGAATATATATCTGTCAATAAAACCACCAATTAACCTTTTTGTATTTATTAATATTAAAAATTATTGATCATTGAAAATTTGATTTAAAAAATACATAAAACTAGTTAATAGTCTTGATTATGGTATTCACCATTGCATCCAAATGGTATTTGTCACTGTTGAAAAACTGTGCAGTGTCAGATGAGGTTATATCTATTTCTACCTGGTAATATTTCCCATTTTTCTCAAAGAAGTAGGACTTAACATTTTCCCCACCACCATCCCGGGTAACCTGGATGGTTTTAACACTAATTCCTTCCCTGTTTTCAGTTCCAGAGGAGCTGACGTGCCAGGCGATTTTCTCTGTTTCACCAGTGTAGGCCTGCTGGTAACTGGCTTCATCCGGGAACTGGTTAACCATGACCATTAAAACTGGCAGGGTGGTTCCATTGTAGTTGAGTTTAGCTGATTTCTGGTAGCCAGTGGTGAAGTTCTGGTACCAGCCAGTTTCCAGCAGGAACTGGGAGTTGTTCACTGCAGCGTATCCTGGGGGGATAGTTGCAGTGGTGGGTGAGGCTGGGGTGTAGGTGAAAAATGCAACTACCGCCACCAGTATTAAAACAGCAGGGATGATGAATATTTTACGTGAAGTCATGTGTAAACCTTGTTTTGGTGAATGTTACTGTCTTTATTCAGGATCCGTATTCTTCTTCAGAGAATTTGATGGTGAAGCATGTGCCCCGTGTGGTGTTTAATTCTATTTCTCCGTTAATCTGTTGGGTGAGTGTGTTCACCAGGCGCATTCCCAGAGAGTTGGTATTCTCAAAATCCAGATCTTCGGGGAATCCTTTACCATTATCTGCCACTTGGAAGGTGTAGTTATCCCCTTCTTTACGGAATTTAACAGTTACATCACCCTCTTCCCCAGGGGAAAAGGCGTGTTTAAGGCTGTTTGAGACCAGTTCATTGACAATGAGGCCAAGGGGTACTGCGGTGTTTATGTCCAGGGGTACACTTCCCACATCCAGGTTGAGGTGGATGTTATCACTGGTTACGTAGGTGCGGAAAAGTTCCATGGTGAGCTTGGTGATGTAATCCCCAAAGTTGATACACTTCAGGTCAGTGGATTGGTATAACATGGTATGGATGAGTGCCATGGACCGTGCTCTTCTCTGACTTTCCCTGAAGACTTCCAGGGCAGCTTTATCCTTAATATATTTTGATTGAAGGTTCAGAAGGCTGCTGATGACCATTAGATTATTTTTAACCCGGTGGTGGATTTCCTTAAGCAGGAGCTCCTTTTCATTTAAGGACTTCCGTAGTTGGGCTTCATACTCTTTCCTAATGGTCATATCCCTTAAAATGGAAAGAACCAGCTTTTCACCACGAAGGTTGAAAGTGTGGGCATTGACCTCCACTGGTATTTCCTTCCCATCACAGGTTAGGTTAACCGCCTCAAAGGTAGCATTCCCCTCTTTTAAGAGCCTTTCCACATGGGGACCTATTGTTTTTGTGGTTTCTTCGGTGTCAATATCCGGGGGAGTCATCTGTAGCAGTTCTTCCCTGGTGTATCCCAGGCGCTGGCAGGCTACATCGTTAACTTCCAGGAAGTTTCCAAGTGTTCCATCATTTTTAATTTCATGGAGAAAAATAGCATCGTTGGCATTGTTGAACACTTCCCTGAATTTCTCCTCGCTTTCCTGGAGTTTCAGTTCCATTCTTTTACTGGTACTGGTGTCCCGGGCTATGCTGGATGCTCCTATTACCTCCCCATTTTCATCCTTAATCGGGGAGACACTGATGGAGACGTTTATAATGGATCCATCCTTCCTGCGACGGAGGGTATCATAGTGGGTTACCCTTTCTCCACTTTTAATCCAGGCCAGGATTAAAGATATTTCATCACTGTTGTAGGGGGGTATTACCATGGAAACACTGTTACCCACTGCTTCACGGGGGGTGTAACCATATATGGTCTCTGCAGCGGGGTTCCAGGTTAGTATGGTCCCGTCCAGACCCAGTCCCACAATGGCATCTTCAGTGTGCTTTACAATGGATTCCAGATAATTAAGCTCGGACTGGGTTTTAGCCAACCTTTCTTCAGTTTTTTGAAGTTTTCTTTGAAGTTCTTCCAGCTCTGAATCTTGCTTCATAATAATAACTCCAAATAATCCATTATTTTTTTCATGTTTATGGTTTAATGGTTACAGTTTCATCTTTAACTTTTTTTGGGTTTAGTGATAAAGCCATTAGATAAAGTCAAATACCCACCCCCCAAAAAAAGGGTTTTCCTTATCCCCAAAAAGAATTAACCCTCACCAAATAAGAGGGTTTTATCCTCAAGTAAATATCCCTTGATATGCTGTAAACTTGGTAATTTATCAATACAAAATTAATCTATTCATTAATTCATCTATTTGTAATTCCAAGGGTTTAAATCCACCGTTATGACAAATTTCTTAAACCACCCCCTAGAATATTTTTATCTTTAAGCTTTAAAATATCCATAATGAACTTAATCATCATATAAGAGATTAAATCATTGAATAGAACATTAAATTATCTTTAAAGGTTAAAATCATCCATATAAAATTAAACCACACAAATGGAATTAAATCATCCCCAACGAAATTAAACCGAGGATAAAAGATTAAATTATCTTGAAAGCTTTAAATCATTCATAATGAATTAAATCATCCATAGAGATTAACTCAACCTAAGCAGATTTAATCAATCCATAGGAGGAGGTTTGATGAACAGGGATAAAAGGAACCCTACCAGTAGTAAGATTGCTGAGGACAGGAATGCTAATTGCATTCCCTGAGCTGAAGATTTTAAGGTTAAAGTGAGAAGGTTAGAGTCATGTTCCATCTTGGCCATATTGGGGTGTATCACCTGATCTATCCAGGAGTAGATATCATGGTTTAACGCCTGCTGGTTCTGATACTGAGGATATTCAACTGGAAGTGAACTGGCAACACTGAAGTACACAGCTATGAAGAAAATAAGTCCAATCACAACCGTTCCAACAGATGAACCCACATTATTGAAGGTACTGAGTATTCCAGAACCATCTGCATACTGGGTTTCTTTTAAACTGGAGAGAACAATGTTGTTAAGATTGGGAAGGGCCAATCCCAGTCCTGCCCCTAAAATGAAAAGACCGGGAATAAGGTCGTACATGGATAAGTTCACATAATTCAGGAATGATAGATACAGCATTAAAACCGCCACCATGGAGACAATGAATCCTATGGATACCAGGTGGTTATGTTTAAGGTAGCCGGTTAGTTTGTTGGCGCTGAGTGAGAAGATCAAGCTCCCCAGAGGAGCTGCCAGGAGTATCACACCTGTCATCAGGGCAGTGGTTGCCCATCTGGTCTGCACATAGAGTGGTACAATGTAGAATACTCCAGCCATGATCAGGGACATTATGGCCACTGAGATAATTCCCAGGGTGAATGGGCGGGTTTTAAGAATATTGATGTTCATGAATGGTTTTTTATCCTGACGGATCAGTCTTCTCTGGTAGAAGTAGAATATAACCAGGAGGATGATTCCAGTGAGGATCATGCCCATGGCCACTGCAAACCCTGCAGGATTTATGATGGTCCCGGAGTAGTTAAGCCAGGATGAAGGTGTGTTTAACTGCAGGACACCGATGATAATTATTAAGATTCCCGCTGCAGAGAGTATGGCACCTTTAAGGTTTATGTCAGAAAACTTAAGTGGGTGTTCTGATTCAACAAGGCTCTTAGAGAGCAGGAGTATGAGGAGGACAATTATGGCTTCTAATCCAAACCCCCATCTCCAAGAATAGAATGTAGTGAGGAAACCACCCAGTAATGGACCTATTGCTACTGAGACCGTGAAGATGGTGGCTGTGAATCCCAGGGCAAATGTTCGTTTGGCTCCAGAGTAGGTGGAGGTGACTATTGCTGATGTGGCGGGCAGCATCAAAGCTGCTCCGAATCCCTCTATCACTGACCAGCCCAGAAGTAGCATGCCACTGGTCATACTGGTTGCGGCGATTATGGTTCCGATTCCATAGATAATAGCCCCGGTTAGAAATGTTCTTTTCCTACCAATTACATCCTGTAATTTAGCCCCGAACAGGACGAAACAACCCATAACCAGAGTGTAAACTGCTATTATGGACTGCACATTTCCCAGGGTGGTGTGTAAGTCCTTCACCAGGTACATCATGGCCACGTTCATAAAGGTACTGTCCAAACCAATGATGAACAAGGATAAAGAAATAACAAAAAGAGCCATCCAGCCAGTTTTAACTTTTTCTACCACCAATACACCCCAGGGATTAGTATTATTCAAGTACCATTGCAAATAGCAATTATCTCATTATTTGTTAATACATGGTATCATTTAAATTATACTATATTAAACTTTTCGGATAATGATAATAACTTATTTTTCATGACATTAGGATAAGCCCAAAAAACAACAGTTAACCATGACCTTAGAAAAGCCAAAAACAACAGTTAATCATGACTTTTTGATAGGTCAAAAACCACGGAAAAATAAAGGAAAACAAATGGAACACAGGAATACTTTGTGATTTTATTCCATGACCTGTAGCTATCTTTGAGAGTAGCAAAAATTAAATAAATATTATAAACTAGAAATGATAATGAATAAAATTTAATGATAGATGTATTAAGATCATTTTTCTATGATAGAAAACTGGTTGATGAATAAGGTTAAAGAGTTATCTTGATGAAAGAATATTAAAAAGTTATTTAATTTAAAGAGTTATCTTGATGAAAGAATATTAAAGAGTTATTTGATTTAAAGAGTTATTTGATGAAGATTTAAAGAGGTTCAAGATTATGAAAGGAATTATCCTGGCCGGAGGTTCTGGCACCCGGCTCTATCCCATAACCAAGGCAGTTTCCAAGCAGTTAATGCCAATCTACGATAAACCCATGATTTACTACCCCCTGTCCGTGCTCATGCTGGCCGGTATAAGGGATATACTGATTATATCCACACCAAGGGACCTTCCCCAATATCAGGATCTCCTGGGTGATGGCAGCCAGCTGGGAGTCAGTTTCTCCTACGCTGTTCAGGAAAAACCAAGGGGACTGGCAGAAGCATTCATAGTAGGGGAAGAATTCATAGGCGATGATAATGTGGCCCTGGTCCTGGGTGATAATATCTTCCATGGTCACCGGTTCAGTGAAATACTGGAAAGGGCAGCATCCATGAAAAAAGGGGCAACCATCTTCGGCTACTACGTCCGGGACCCCAAGGCATTTGGAGTGGTGGAATTTGATGAAGAGGGTAACGTGCTATCCCTGGAAGAAAAACCCACACATCCCAAGTCCAACTACGCCATACCAGGACTCTACTTCTACGACAACAGCGTGGTGGACATAGCTAAAAACGTGAAACCATCCGACCGTGGAGAGCTGGAAATCACCTCAGTCAACGAGGAATACCTTAAACGAAAACAGTTGAAAGTGGAATTACTGGGAAGGGGAATGGCCTGGCTGGACACCGGAACCCATGACGGACTCCTGGAGGCCAGTAACTACATTGAAGCACTGCAAAAAAGACAGGGCTTCTTCGTGGCCTGCCTGGAAGAGATTGCCTACAATAATGGATGGATCGATGCAGAAACTGTTCTGGAACTGGCTGAAACTCTTAAGAAGACTGATTATGGAGATTATCTGGTTGAACTCATTAATGGTGAGTTTAAATAATTCTTAGATTAGATAATTTTTCCGGGATTATTTCAATTAATCCCCTTTCAATCATTATCCTTTTTTATTATAATGTTAATTTTTTTAGGAGCTATGAAATTATTTATCCAATTTAAATCTCTTAACCCATCAATTAATTTAAAAAAATTATATTTTTAAGGATAATGTTGATAAAACCAATCTTGCATGTGTTTTTTGCTTTAGATTATCCTATTGAAAAAATATTTATCGTACTAAAACTAATTTTATTAATAATTAGTTGGAAGGTTATTCTATGCAGATAAAGGGTTACCATTTCATAGATGCTTCAATATTTGCCAGTGTGGTATTTGAAGATGTTTATCAGCGTGAGTGTTTGAGATATTTAAATAGAGTATCTAAAATTTATAAAGGAAGTACCAGCTTACTAGCCCTTGGAGAACTCTACTTATCTTTCCTGAAAAATATAAATGACAATACTCAACGTGCAAACTCTTTTTTTAACATTACCGGACTAATTGAAAATCTTCTTTTAGAATATGTAACTCTTGATATTCCTTATTATTTGCAATGCGTTGAAAAAATCAATTACATAGACCCTAGAATTGATATTACAGATACAAAACTACTTGCCGAAGCTTTAGGTCAGGGAGTTGACACTTTCGTCACAACTGACAATAAAATATTGAGTAGTCAAAAAATAAACGATTTAATTAATGTAAAACATCCCACAGATTTAATTTAGAACTTAATGATTGAAAATTTTAAAATTATAAATTTATTTAGAATATATCTCTTTCCTCAAATCCCTTATAATTTCAGCCCCAGATTTATTCCGTGCTTCTGGCCTTAAATACTTTTTATCAAGCGTATATTTAAGTCCCAACTTCTTTCGTAATTTTTTAATTTCCATATCCATGATGGTATATATGTTACACATTATATAAAAATTATATTTAAAAAAAGCCAAACAGTGTTACAATGAAGAGTTTACTCCCTGGAAATTTGAATCTGAACTATTTAAAATCAGGAAAGGGCTATCCTGTTGTATTAATTCATGGTATGGGTAGTGACCATACTGTGTGGGAAGGATTAGTACCCTTATTAATGGAGAATTATGAGACCCTATCCCTGGATTTACGTGGTCATGGTCATTCCAGTAAAACAGGAGGACCGTACAATATAGAATTATTCGCCGAAGATGTTTACCTATTCCTAAAATCTCAAAACATAGATCAGGCCCATTTCATTGGCCATTCAATGGGCGGTCTAATCTTACAGGAACTAGCAGTTAAACACTCGGAAAGATTCAAATCCTTAACTTTAATCTCCAGTTTCGCATGTATTGACCCTCCACTAAGGGAAGTTTTAATAAATCTTAGAGATATCCTCACAGGAGAGGGTTATGAAGCCTTCTTTGATGAGTGTCTCAAAATAGCCAATACTCCGAGATTTATCAGGAAGAATCGGGATTTATTTTCAAAGATCCAGGATGAGAACGCTAAAATATGTTCAGTATCCTCGATTACTGATACCATCAATGCCTGTTTAGATGTTGAGCTCTGTTTAAATGATAAACTCCGTAGGAATCTTAACCCTACAGATTCCATAAAGGATATAAGAACCCCCACCCTGGTGATTGCTGGAGATGAGGATGTTTTCACTCCAATTCACCATGGAATGAGAATCCATGAAAGTATTCCCAACTCGCAGATGAAAATTATTGCAGGTGGGTGCCATAATTTACTGGTGGAAAAGCCATTTGAAACTTATCTAGTTATAAAACGGTTTTTAGATGCTTTATGATTTAAACCTCTACACAAGTTACTTTAAATACACTAATGATTATGATGTAGCTAATTACAACATTTACTCCAGATACACTTCCAAAAATCATCAGTTGGAAACCGGAATACATGCCGGGACGGATCCCATGTAACTGATGGATACCATGTGCTACTGATGGATACCAAGTGCTACTGATGGATACCAAGTGCTACTGATGGATACCAAGTGCTGGCAGATGGTCAGAGTGGTAAGATGTAAAACCAGGAATCCATACGAACCAACTCCGTTTTAAGTTACATACAGCGTCTTAAGTTACATACTGGGACTGGAGAAATAAGGGACCAGATGATCCTAGAAAACCAGATGGAATAAATTTTAGTGATTTTATTAATGACCATCTGGAATTTTTTAACAAAAAAAGAAAACAGAGTTTAAATAACATCCAAATGAGGATTAATATCAAGATACATTTCCATACTTACCTAAGATATTAATTATCTCCTTAACCTCACTGGAATTGAGAATTTTCCGCCTGTGGGATATGTGATGAACCAGATTCTCAGGGTAAACTATTTCATAAGACTTTATCTTATTTTTTAAGATTAAATTATGGTTTATTGGAGATATGACTGGGAAAATAACTGCTTTACCTGATTTTTTTCCCATTTTGGGTTTGAGAAAACTATTCAATTTGGATACCTGTAATTTCACCTGCTTTGCTGGGTTTAAATCAGATACTCTACCCGATGTATGGTACCAGCAGTCCTCATCAGGGATGTAAGTGGGCTTGTAGTTTTTGGTTTCAATAACGTAGACCCCAGTGGGTCCCACCACCACGTGGTCAATGTCACCACCCATGTTTGGTATTTTAACATCCCGAATAGCAGTGTACTTTTTGGGTAATTTCTTAAGTTTTTGGGCCACAATCTTCTCACCCTTAGCCCCTTTACTCCATATCTTACGTTTAGACCATCCATATTCAGATATGATCAGCCCTGCAATGGCCAGTAATGCTAGTAGGGATACTTGGAGTAATTCCAGTGTCCGGATAAAGAGAATAATTCCTGAGACCCCAATTAATATGAAAATTACTCCCAGTAAGGTTATTTTAGTGTAATGGGATACCTTGGATTTTACATGTGATTTCTTTTTGGAAATGTACATCACTCCGTAATTTAGATTAAATTAATTATAAACCTATTTTTTTAACCATTAAGTTTTATATAAAGGTTTTTAACGGTTAAATTAGGGTAAGTAGAGTAATTCCTTTAAAAAGAGCTAATTTTTTTATTTATTTACGAGCAAATATTAATTATTAAAAAAATAAACACTTGTTACATTATACCGCCGAGGTCAAACAATCTGAACCCATTTTCATAAAGGATCTTAGAATGTCATATCTAAAAAATGCTGGACATCAAAAAAATCAGCCCCATAAGAAACCTTTCATATATCCTCCACAAAGATAGATTCTTTTTCTATATTTTTTCTGGCATCTCCTGCAACCTTTCCTCCGCGTTGAGCAATATCTTTACTTTCTTCAAGTCATTTTGGATTAACATTTTTAGATATCTCTGTGGTTGATGCCTCGCCCAACATAGTCCAGTATATGATTAATTAATAAATAAGTATTATTAAATATAATACTAACTAAACCAAGATCAAGTGATGGTTTTTATACCTTAACTCTTTTATATGTGATGTAAAACAGAGGATAACATGAAAGATGAAAGTAGAAATTCAGTGCAGATAGCAAGTAGAACCATCTACTTTCGCGTGACTTAAGCGAGGATGGGCAATAGTTGTAATGCCGGACAACTTCAAAGTGGATAACTATTACCATGGAGTACACATCCATCCAGATAGAAAGCAACTATCCATTCATGATCCAGAAATAATATACGAGATCATCTATCAGCACATCATCCGTGAAGGTAAGATTGTGAAAGATAAAATAAGAGAGGAGTTAGGATTATGATAATAAAACTGGTTCGCCAGATGAATGGTAGCGAATTGGTGGAAATGTTAAAGGAAAAATATGGTTCAATGGATAACTTGAAACGGTTGATGGAAAAAGATACAGAAAATGTTTTATATCCACTGGATTTAGAAGATTGGTTATACCACTTGGAACACCCAGCTGCCGAGGTCAAACAATCTGAAACCATTTTCATAAAGGATCTTAAAATAAATATGTCAGATCTGAAAATGCTGGACATCATCAAAAATCAGCACCCCACCTCCATAAGAAACCTTTCCTGTATACTTCACAAAGATTTAAAAACAGTTCAACCTAGGGTACATAGATTAGCAGAGGAAGGTTTCATTAAATTGGAACCAGGCCCCAAAAATGCCAAGAAACCTGTAGTTAATTTCAATAAAATAGAGATTGAGATTTAGGAAAATACGATTTTTTTTGGTTTCACTTAATTTCACAAGAGTGTTACCATTTCCCCTGCATTTGCCAATCTCTTATCAAGGGTTAAAAGTGGTATTTTCTCCCGTTGGGATGCTGCTAGGAATAATGAATCATAGAAAGTGATCTTATGAGTTATAGCAATTTGGAAGGATTCATCCAGGATTTCGATGGTGGGAATCACATCACAAGTGGTTTCTATGAATTCCATGCTAATTTTAAGGGCTTGGGTTATTAATTCAGGGTCATCATGGAATATGTTCACTCTTTTCCATGCTACATTGGCCACTTCTGCCCTTGCCAGATCCACTGTAACTAATTGACTGTTAGCTGCTGCATTGACTGCTTTTTGTGAGGATGGTTCCTGGAAAAATATGGCAGCTATGACTGAGGAGTCGAGTACACACCTAGTGGTCATCCCTATCCTCTCTGATGAGTTTTGATGATTCAACATCCTTCATCTTTTTTCTAAAGCCATCAGCATTCTCAAGGAGTCTTTTTTTACGTTTTTCCTGGATTAATTTTATGGTGATTTGCCTTATCTCTTCCTGCCAGTTCACATCATCCATTTCATCCATCATCTTCCTGAAACTGGTAGGTATACGGATACTGTATACGGATTTTGTAGACATAATTGTATATTTAGTCATGGTAACACATAAAGCTTAACTTATTAATAAATTTTTATTAAGTAATATTAATATTCATTGCCTAGAAACAGGGGTAATTTCAATAAAAATTAACGAGAGTTAAAGTAACTAACCAAAACAAACCAGCGTATAAAAAAAAGAAAAGGGAATGGTTATAATTTTCTCCTTCCCAGAACTGCTCCACCGAATATAGACAGTAAGGCCAGTATCAATCCAGCGGGACTGGCACCAGTGTTTTGCATTGGGACAGTACTGGTAGTAGTACTCGCTGCGTTTACTGTAGTGTTTGATGGTGTGCTGTTTTCTCCTGCTGCGTTGATGGTTATTCCTGTGGTGCTGGTCTGGTTATCCAGGGTGGCGGTGATTACTGCACTACCTGCACCTGAAGCGGTGAAGAGGCTGGTAGCCTGGCCACTGGTTAAACTTAACAGTGTGGGGTTGAGACTTCCCAGGGTTCCGGTGAGATTCACCTGTATTCCATCGGGAACATGTCCATACACCGGGCCGTAGTAGTAATCCCGCTGGTCGTGGAGTAGATTCACAGTCACTGTTGATGTTCCTAGGTTGTTGATGGTTGCTGGATCCGGGTTTAGATTTAAAACCAGCCATCTGGAGACGGTAGCACCACTTACTCTTCCGGCAGTTACCGGGTCAGATCCTGTGAAGTTGGTTCCCCACCAGTTGTACTCGGCATCCAGGGTGCCCTCGTTATTATAGATGTCCACCGGGGTGTTTCCCACGATACGTGAGAAGTGTATGGTGAGGTTGTTGCGGTTGTCTATAGCTCCTCCGAAGATTTCAGCCAGGTTACCTGTGAAAGTGCTGCTGGTTATGGTCATGTTTTTGCTGTTTATTACGGCACCTCCGTCTTCTGCGCGGTTACTGTCAAAGATGGTGTTGGTGATGGTTGAATTGCCACGGTTTACAATGGCTCCGCCTGCCGGGGCATAGTTACCAATGAACACTGAATCAGTGATGTTCAGGGGACCGTTGTTGTAGATGGCACCTCCGGATAAGTCAGCAGTGTTACCGGTGAAGGTGGTGTTTGTGATGTTTAAGCTTCCACCATCGTTCAGTATGGCTCCACCTGCCCCTCCATCATTGTTGGCAGTATTGCCGGTGAAGGTACTGTCGGCTATATTTAGCAGGCCGGTGTTTAAAATGGCACCACCGACTCCATATGTGGCATTGTTACTGGTGAAGGTGCATCCCGTCACATTTAAGGTACCGGTGTTCAGTATAGCCCCTGCTGAGTCTGCACTGTTTGATGTAAAGGTACATCCAGTGAGGTTTAAAATACCGCTGTTTCCAATGGCCCCTGCATCACCGTCCACACCGTTACCGGAGAACACTGAGTTTGTCACCTGAGCACTGGCATCCTGATCATTGAAGATGGAAGAAATGGACAGCCCGAGGTTACCGGTGAAGATGGAGTTATCCACATTCAGGGTATTCCCGTTGAAGATGGCACTGCCAGTCTCGGCCATGTTACTGGTGAAAGTACAGTTTTTAACAGTTAGAGTCCCTAAGTTGAACACTGCAGCACCCATACTTTCATCGATATAACCATTGGCCAGGGTCAAATTTGTGAGGGATACACTTGCCCCGTTTTCAACCATGAATATACGATTCACGTCAGTTCCATTTAGGATAGTTTGGTTCTGGTTTTCACCTATGAAGGTTACATCCTTGTCCAGGGTGATGTTAGTATTCCCTTCACCACTGTAAACTCCATCGGCGATGTGAACTGTTCCTCCATTGTTTACGGTTGCAGTAGCGTTTTTAATGGTTAGTTTAGCAGTGGTCCAGTTTAGACCATCCCAGCTATCATTACCCCATGATCCATTCACATAGATGGTGTCATTATCTGCTGCAGAAGCACTGCTTATAACTGTGATTACTGTTAATCCAAAAACTAAGATTAAAATCAGGGCTTTGAATTGTTTGAAGTTCCTTTTTGTATGTGTTTTTCCTTTCGTGATTTTCACCTCCTTTATATTCAATGCTCTTTCATAACATATTCATACTTAATACTATTTTTGATTTAAACGTTTATTTTAAAAAAAATAGCTCCCCAAACAGATTAAAATATGTAATCGATTACATACATGAAGGGAACCCACTACATCTTTTTTACAACAGGAACCTACAAATTTAAAGGATTTTAAACTGTTAAATCTATATTAAACTGGTTTATTATCATTATTTCACTAAATAAAGACGAATTAATAATACTAAAAAAAATAAAAAATAAAAATAATAGTCCCTACAAGAGGTTCCCTTTAAAGTAATTTTAATAATAATTAAGGGTTTTAGGATGTTCTCAGGGAATTTTTATGAAACTTTTACAACTTGCCCCCACACTTTAGATCTTAAAATCACCAGGGCAAATATTCCCAGAATCACACAGCTCAGGGTGTTGACCAGGATGGCATCGGTGGAATAGGCAATGTATACTGCAACAACAGCCGCAAGTTTATTGTTGATCAGATGCATTATTACAGCTATCCAGATACTCCCGGTCTTTTAGCACTGCGTAGCTTAAGATAATGCCAAAGATGATGGTGAATACTGTCATCAGGGCATTGCCCAGAATGGGTTGTCCGGGGAAATTGTATCCCATGGCATTCATGGGGTAATGCCAGATGCCCCATATAATTCCCAGTACCAGAACACCTTTATATCCACCTAGAAACTCATAAATGTTAAAATCATCCAAAGGTAAACCAAATCCAGTTAGATAAAGAATAACAGATTCAAGGATAAGTATACCCAAAATAATCAATGGCAAAATAAGGTAGTATTTACGATTGCAACCGAAGGATAGTTTTGAAGCAGACAGACCTTTACGAGTCTTCTTTTTCAGGTTCAGAACGATTACAGTTATCATTCCAACAACTGCAAGGATGGTTGAAAGAACCGGCAGGTTTATCACACTCCTCATAACTGGTCCGCAGTAGTTTTCATAGGCAAATAGAACTGCGAGAGGAGGAAAAATGTGAATACTATTTTAGTTTCCCTGGTGAGGGCACTGGATTTGAAGTAGATCATGCAGATAATGGCACTGGTTGCAGGTATGAACATGCTCATTGCCAGGGTGGTACTCCATACAGTTGATCGTGGAGAGGGTATGTAACCGCAATGTGATAAATATAAAACTGAAGAAGATAGGTTGCTATGAAAGTAATGGCTAAGAACGTGAATAATTCTTTTTTTAGCTGTCCCCTGTTGATTAGATTCTCCAAATAAAGCCTCCCATATATTAATAGATTTACCATGACAATTTGTCTGTAGTATTATAATTATGTGACATTAAATCTTGACACTTGAAATTGGAGGGGTTGATACTTTTACATGTTTTAGTCTACATTTCATCATCTCAGGTAAATTTAAATTTTACAAAATTGAAGGTGCGAGAAAAGAATGAAAAAAAATGTTTAATATGAGCATATTAAGTGATTATTTCCATGATAATCTATTTATTACATGATTAAATGAGATTAATGATAAAATATAGGTTCAAAAAACGTCAAAACATTACCAATATGATCATGAAACAGGACCCCGAATCTATTTAATTTTTAAATTTTTTGATCTGTGAATTTAGTGGTTGTTGAAAGTTATCTATATCTTGGTAATTCCTTTCAAAATGGAACAAATAGGGGAAGATAGTTTGAGATATTTGCACTTGAAAATACATATGATCAGATGATGATCATTGAAAAGGTGAAAAGTTTTCCTTAAGCCTATTTTTAATTATTTGGTGTTTTTCTTCGATCAAACCCGTCATTACAAGTTCTGATCGTAATTTTTCAATCATGACATTAGTCGGAATATCAACTGGACATTCAACTGTACATAAACCACAAAGAGTGCATGAAAAAAGGCCTGATTTAAAACATACTTCTTTATTCTTAATAAACCGACTCAGTACTACTCCCCTACCCCCGAGATAACTTTTATATCCAAAATCAGGCCCCATTAAATTATAAATTGGGCATGATAAAATACAACTACCACATCCAATACACCATAAGCATTCCTCAAAAGCACTGCTACGGCCATTGTCAAGAAAAATAACAACCATCCTCTTTGAACCATACATATCCCTTATTATAGTCTTTTCAATATCAGCAGTCTTTGAGGGAGAAGATAAAACATTAATACTTGATGGAACCTTGGACCCTGTGGCATACATAGTCTCCAATTTAGCAATAGAAATGCCTTCTTCAATTGTCTTAACCAGTTTATCAATACCAACCACAATGATATGAATATCTTTCATCGATACCAAACTTATGTTTCCTTCATTATGAACCATTACAACCGAACCATCTTCTGCTGCCAATGCATTAGCACCTGTAATTCCCACATTGCACATTTCAAGTTTATCTAAGATCTCCTTTTTTATCATATCAAGAATAGCTCTTGGTTCTGACTTAACATCCTCACCAAAATGTTCAGAAACAATTTGGGCTATTTTATCTATGTTTAAATGTGAGGCGGGTCCGGTAGGGTGTGATGAAAAACCGTTCTCCCCATAAAGTTGGATTATCCGATCTCCCACATCTGTTTCTATAAGTTCAATACCTTTATTCTTTAAAAAATTGCCCATGCCAATTTCATTTAGAGTGTTGGACTTAGATTTGGCAACAATGGATTCATTTTTTATTATTTTATAGATTTCTTTTAAAGTCATATTGGCATCTTCAGCAAAAATAACTTCAACACCATTTTCTTCCAAACTTTTTTTAGCTGTGATTTTAAGTTCTTCTAAATTGGATATGGAGTTTTTTCTGATCTGTTTAACGTGATCTTCGAGATCCACCACTCTTTTATTACCTGAAAATATTTTTTTCCGGGATTGTAAAACTTTGAAAGATCTCCTCATGGTTTCAATTTCAGATTTATTCATCATTCAACCCCATTAACATTATTTCAGAAATGTCAAGGATTTTTTTCTTACCACTAACAACGGAGTTGAGGTTAAGATTGCAGAAAGAGCAGGTTGTAGTTAAATAATCAGCCCCAATTTCAGATGCGTCATTTAACCTTATTTTAGCAATTTTTCTGGCTAATTTTGGGTTTAAAGCTCGAAATCCACCACCAGAACCGCAACACATTGATCCTTCCCTATTTCTTTCCATCTCCACCAGATCAGCAACCTGATTCAAAAGTTTCCTTGGTGCTTCATATTCTCCACAGTGTCTCCCAAGGTGACAAGGATCATGATAAGTGACCTTTTTATCTATTTTTTTTACACTTAATTTACCCTCATTGACTAAACTGCAAAAAAATTGAGAAGTGTGGACAACATCAATTTTCACATCCAAAATATTCTTATAATCATTTTTCAGTGTGTTATAACAACCTGCACATGATACAAGTATTTTTTCACCCTGTATATCCTGTAATGTTTCACCCATGATCTGGAGGGCATCATCTACAAATCCAGTTCTCAACAAAAAAGAACCACAGCATTTCTCATTTTTTAAAATCTCATATTCAGTATTAGTCCGATTCAATAAAATTTCTGTAGATTTTGAGATGTTATGGAGCTTTTCTCTGACAACACATCCTTTGAAATAGATCATTTTTTTCACTTCAAGTTTTTTAAAATAAAAAGGATAATAATTAAAAAAAATCAATTATTAGATTATTTTTCTGAATTAACTAATTCTTTAAACACTTCAATATTGTAATACTTATTGTTCTCAAAATCACTAAATTTTTCTCGGTTATCATATAACTGGTGAATAATGTCTTTAACTTCGTATTGAGGTTGGAATCCTAATATTGTGCTTGCTTTATCTGTTTTTACCTTGTAATTACGGAAATCTTGGATATTCTTTATCTCGATTCCTATTTTAGCACCTGTTAATTCCTCAAGTTCTATTTTTATCATATCAGCAACTTGTCCCACTGTGTAGTTTCCTGATGAAACATTGAAAACTCCATTTATGGAATCATTGGCCTGTACTGCCCTGATGAAACCATTAGTGCAGTCCCTTATATCATATATTGGCCTCCAGATAGAAGGATTATTAACTGTGATTTTCCCCTCCATCATGGCAGTCTTGAACATGGTGTTTACTATTAAGTCAAGTCTCATCCGGGGGCTGTATCCACAAATGGTTCCCTGCCTTAAAGCTATCACTGAAAAATCATCATCTTGCAACTGGAGACATCCCCTTTCACCCTGTAATTTAGAAATTCCATAAGGATAGTTGCTGGTAACCGGACTTTCCTCATCATAGAGCTTATCAACTGTGTAACCGTAAACTGAACAAGAAGATGCATATATAAATCTTTCTATATTGGCTTTCTTGGCTAAAAAGGCCAGATAAGATGGAAGTGCACCGTTATCAATGAAATTCTTTTTAGGACTGAACTCTGCCATAGGATCATTTGAAAGGCCGGCTAAAAAAATTATCTGATCGAAATCTTCCAGATCACTGACCGTGCAACTGAAAAGGTCTTTTTTGGTTTTTTTAACCTCTTCAGGCAAATAATCTCCAAACCAGAATAAGTCGATTACTTCAACTTCATAGCCACGTTCAATTAACTCCGGCGCAAGGGATGAACCTATGTATCCCGCTCCTCCTGCAATCAAAATTTTCATTTTTTTAATCCCCTATTAATCTATTATATTTATCCACATTTAGGGAAGTGTCAACTGGCACATTAAATGGCACATCTTTAATAGAATTTTTTCCAATAAGCTTAGTATCATCCAAACTCTCCGCATATTCAAGCACGGTCCTTCTCTTCGAACCTAAATGAACAATACCTGTAAAATCAGATTTTATCACATTAACTATTTTTTTAGCAATATTTGAGACACATTCCCTGCTTGTCCATTGATCACTGAAAGCATTATCATATGGGAAAACATTTGGACCAAAAGAAGTTCTTATTATAACTGCGTTATCATACATCTTAACAGAACACTCCCCGCCTAACTTGGACCATGCATATTTATTCACAGGATAAACAGGGTCATCTTCATGATAATTACCTTTATCTCCTTTAAAAACATAATCTGTTGAGACATATATTAATTTAAGGTCATGTTTAATGCATAATTTCACGATATTTGATGTTCCAATAACATTTATATCAAGTGCCTGCACAGGATATTCCTCTACCTTTGGCGGTGATGTGAATGCGGCTGCATGAACAATTGTATCATAATTCCCTTTTTCTAGAAAATCATCCATTTGATTTAAGTTTGTCACATCAAATTCATTGGAAGTTGGATAATTCATACTTGGGAGTATTTTTTTGATTTCAGAACCTAAAAGACCTGAACCACCAGTAAAAACTATTTTCTCTGGATTAAAAATTTAAAACACCCCTAGTTTTTTCAGTTCATCATAAACAAAATTATCTGAACGGTCATCTGCATCCCATTGGTTTAATGTCATTGCATCCCTGTCTTTTTCACTGATGATAATATTCTTTAAAATCTCCTCAAACCCATCTTTAAGGTTTTTAGGGCATAATGACCAGTCTAAATCTTTGGACAAGACACTAATCCCAGCTTCACAATCCGGGCTGTACTCTCCAGAGCAGAAATATTCTATGATGGTATTATCCTTAAAATAATTTCCATGTGCAAAACCTGGAGGTATCCAAATCCACTCATCATAATCATTTTTTTCAGATGCAGGCATATCATATGCTGCAATTTTCCCATAAGTTGGAGAATTTTTCCTAATATCCAAAAATAAGTCCACCATATGCCCTTTAATAGTTCTGACTAATTTGCCCATATGTGGATTCCATTGAAAATGTAATCCTCTAACTACTCCTTTTTTAGAAAAACTTTCATTGGCCTGAACAAAATCTATATTTTTCATTCCAGCTAATTCCGGATGGTTAAAAAGATCAGATCTTCTGAAAGTTTCCGTGAAATAACCTCTATTGTCATTAAATCTGGCAAATTTAATTATTTTCACGTCATGTATGGTTGAGTTTGTAATTGATAAGATATTCATTGAATCAACCCCAATGTTTTATCGAAGATATTTAATTATGCTATTTTTTGATTTAATATCTATATTTTGCTATTGTTTCTTTATAGTATTTCCTATTAAAGTTTTCTTATATTGTAATAGGAAATGGTATGCTCCCTTTATAATAAAAGATTTTAGGTTTCTATTTGAGAAAATGATGAACTTGAACAAGAATAGAAAAAAAATGTTTATCAAATCACAAAAATCGAAAACTGAAATAATAATCAATATCTTATAATAAAAAAAGAAAAGGAAATACTTCCTTTTTTGTTTAGGATGTTGCTACAGTGAAAGTAGACGTATAGATATTTGCGTTGGAATTTCCATCTGTGTCTTTGATTGCATTTTTGGGTATCACTATTTCAAAAGTTGTTCCAGGTGTCCAATTACCCGTGAGGAATAACTGGTTTCCAGTGATAGATTTTGTTATGGAGTATCCCTGCCCAGTTGTTGCATTTCGCACGGTTATTGAATGGTAGTTAGTACCTGCTTGGATATCTTCACTGAATGTAATCACTATCTGTTTATTTCTGGCAACATTGGTAGCACCATTAACTGGATCAAAACTTACAACAGAAGGCCCAGAACTAGCAGTGAATGTGGATGTGTAAGCCACAGAATTAGGGTTGCCAAATGGATCTAAAATTGCATTTGTAGGTATCAATATCTCAAATGTTGTACCTGGTGTCCATTTACCCGTGATTAATAGTTTGTTTCCCACGATGGTTTTGGTTATTGTGTAGCCCTGTCCACTTATAGTGTAAACAGTAATACTATTGAAATTAGGCCCTGCAGTCAATAAATAATTGAATGTAGCTGTTATCTGTTTATTCTGGTCAACATCAGCAGCACCATTGGCTGGATCAAAACTCACTTGCGAAGCAGTAAATTTAGATGTGTTAATGTATGCATTGCCATTACCATCCAGATCTGAAACAGCATTTTTAGGTATCAATATTTCAAAAGTTGTTCCACGGGTCCATTTACCTGAGAGGAATAGCTGATTTCCAACTATGCTCTTAGTAAGTGAATATCCCTGGCCAGTTGTGGCATTACGCACAGTAATTCCCTGATAGTTAGTTCCGGGCTGAATATCCTCACTGAAAGTTACAACAATCTGTTTATTTGTTTGTACATTACTAGTTCCATCAGTTGGATCAAAACTTACAACAGAAGGTCCAGAACTAGCAGTGAAGCTAGATGTGAATAAATTTTCATTTTGATCACCTTCTTTGTTTCGAACCGCATTTTTAGGTATCAATATCTCAAATGTTGTTCCAGCAGTCCATTTGACATTACCTTTAATAGTCAATTCGTTCCCCTCGAGAACTTTAGTAATTGAGTATCCCTGTCCACTTGAACTATGGACCGCTATACCATTATAATTACTACCGGGCTGAACATCCTCATTAAAAGTAACGGTTATCTCTTGATTTTGATCTACGTCAGTAGCACAGTTAGCAGGATCAACTGCAGTGACTACTGGAGAGTCATCAGCAGCACTTGCTGCTCCAACTAGAACCAAACCAAAAAGAAGAACTAGGAAAATTAATATCAATTTTTTTGGCACTTTATTCATTTTTTCACCTCTTTTATTTTTCCCGTTCAAACGTGGATATACCAATTTTAATCACCATTGATAATTTAAAAGTGAAATAAAATGTGGATATAACCAGTTATTAAAATAATATATTGTTTAGATATTTAACTTTTGTTATTGTCAACTAAAATGTGACGCTGGTCACAATATATTTCTCATATAAAAATCGCTGACCTAAATAGCAAAACATAGAATCTCCATTATGTAGTCATGAAAGTTTATAAAGTAATCATCGCCAATGAAAACTAAAAGGAATGAAAGTTACTCACTAATTAGATTAATCCAGACTTATATTACCTTTTTCATAAATTTTAAAGACAAAACGGATCATAAATTCTATATTTGAATCATTATCCGCTGAAAGAATTCTGTACAAAAATAGGCTTTGTAGAAACCCTAATTTTTTTTATTTGAAGACAGGTTTTTTTGGATTTTTTTTGTAATAAAAAAAAAATTTGTAAGTTTTAAGTTGTGTTTTCCTGTTTTCACTTGAAATTACACTTGCATATTTTTAAAACAGGTTGCTAAAGTATTTATAATGATAAAGGGGAATAATATTATTATGATTCGCAAAATCTATTATTCCCCTGTTTATATTGGGGTTTCAAAGCAGTTAAATCTTTCGGATTTTGGTTTTAAAAATTCTAATATTCAATGTTTAAAAAGATTTTTAAACAAGAATAGCAAATTTAAAGAAAATAAACTGGTGGAATTCATTGAAAGGACATACTATTATGTTAAAATAGCGATAAACAAGTATTCTAATGCCTTTTCAAACCATTTATATTCACAACATACTTTATTCACGATATTAGCAATGAAAATTTACACAAAATCAACATATCGTGAAATCACTGATTTTATTGATGTATCGGACGTAATTAAGAGATATTTGAGAATAAAAAAGGTTCCGCACTTTACAACAATCCAAAAATTCTTTAAACGATTACCTTCAGAACAAATTAGAGAAATTAACCAATTAATACTATTATTAAACGATATTAAAGCAGATATAATAGCATTGGACGGCTCTGGTTTTACTAATGATTATGCAGACAAATATTATGCAAAAATACGGCAAAAAGAAAGAAAAAGCTACATAAAAAACCATTTAACAATAGACGTGAAAACACGTCTTATTTTATATTATCAAACTTCGCGCGGACCAAAATATGATACACAATTTGCAAAACCTGCATTAAGACAAATCAAAAAATATAAACCAGATTACATAGTAGCAGACAAAGCATATGACACAGAACCAATAAGAAAATGCATAAATGAAGAAATCAAAGCATTTGACCAAATACCACTCAAAAACAGAGCAAAAAAAGGACAATACAGACTAAAAAGCCCAACAATATTCCGAAACAAAATATACACAAAAAGAAACAATATAGAAAGCATATTTTCAACAATAAAAAGAAAATTCAATGGCACAAACCACAGCAGAAGCACACAACTCTCAAACAAAGAAACCAAACTCAAAAACACAATATACAACATCTACAGAACAACACAAATCAACTAAAAAAAAGGGTTTCTACAAAGCCATTATATTTTAAAAAAATGGGGTTTAAAAAAATGTCAAAGATGATCTCCCTCTTGGGGGATTAATCATCTTTTCATTGCTTTATCTGAAGTTGATCATACCTTCCTGGTAATAGTTTTGTAGTTGGGTGGCGTGTTGCAGTTCAAAGGATGCATAGGGGTCTTTGAAGTATGGCATAAACATTCCCCTTATAGTGTACACATAGGCTGGTATGATTCCATATTGATGTCTTAAAATGTCAAAGAATAATGGGAATCCACACCCCTGGGCAAACATTGGATTGTCTTTACGGGCTGTTCCATGCCAGTACATGGGTATTGGTCCATTTTGACCATTCGATTTAGCAATAGCGTACAAATAATTCATGGCGTCATCCAGGTTGTTGAAAACTTTTCCATCTGTTTTGTACTGGTATCGGCCATCTGGTGCGCCGAATAATGCTATTTTAAGTGAATCCCAGTAGTTAGTAGCTCCTTCTGCACCGGTACCCTGGGTGTCCACGAAGGCCAGTTCCAGTATTTCAACGTTCCCTTCTTTATAGCAGCGGTAGTTGGAGTCACCGGCAAAGTGCACCACCAGAATAGATTTGGAACCACTTTCATTGGCGTATCCTGCCAGCATTTTGGAGTGAAGGTGTCCAGGGTACATGTCTGGGTTGGCCACTTTTACAAATGCCAGTCTACCTTCCGGTGTGATTGGACCGTTCATGGTCGAAACATATGCGTAACCTACTATTAGCAGGAAAATTGCCACTACCACTAATAACCATTTCATTAAATTACCTCTTTAAACTGGAAATTATCATCAAATATGTTCTTTTAATTCCATCTAATATTCATTAATTTTAAAATATCTATTAATTTTAAAATATCCATTTATCCCCCAATATCCCCGCTATTCTTTTTAAAACATACATCTTTATCCCTATTATGTGGTGTTTTTAGTTTATATACCCTATTGTTTATCATTTTCTCTATTTTTTTGTCAATAACACCCATAATTCATTTAAAAATTTAGTTTTCATCTAAAAATTGTTAAATAATTTTTATCATAAATTAATTCTAATCTTCAATGATTTTTTTTATTAATGGATAAGTTTGATTTATTTATTTTATGGAGCAAGTTCTGCTTCCATTTTGATCATGTCTATAACCCGGGGATCTGCAATGGAATAATAAGCCATTTTTCCTTTTTTACGGAATTTAACCAGGTTTCTATGTCTTAATAGTCTGAGTTGATGTGATATTGCAGAGTCGGTCATTTCCAGGACAGCAGCCAGGTCACATACACAAACTTCTTTCAGTATGAGAGCGTAAAGTATTTTCAGTCGGGTAGGATCACCGAGTACTTTAAAGTTATCGGAAATCAATTGAAAGGTTTCATCATCTAACATTTGTGATTTAACTTCTCTAACTGAATCTTCGTTGATGCACTGAACATCACAAACATCTTCACCTTTCATGGAACCCTCTACTCTTTTATATTAAATTAATGATTTGAATACGTTGATTTATTATTTATATATTTTTAATTGTTTAATTATTCCTTTATATGTTTGTATAAATAGTAAGGATGGTGATGGTGTAAATAAAGGATTTAAGGAACTTATTGTATTTTTCATACATAGATGTAAACTATTTTATTTTCATGCATAAATGAAACTATTTTACTTTCATACAGTATAGATGAAACTATTTTACCTGTTTTTAGAAATTACAAAGGAATAACATAAAAATTTTATAGGGGCATACAATTTATGGGTATTCATTTATGATCATTAATTTTATGAGCATACAAAAATCGCAAAATATGATAAAAAAGATAGTCCCTAGCGGAGTCGAACCGCTGTCGCGAGATCCAGAGTCTCACATGATTGCCACTACACCAAGGGACTATTACAACGGTATGCGGGTTTACAGATATATACTTTACCTATTAGGAAGTACTCAATTTCATGTCAACAGTAATTTTTCTATTAAAAAATATTTAATTATAATCATTTATATTTACTTTTAATTAATATGAAACGGTTTAAAATTAATTCACATTTTTAAAATCAAGTTTATAAAATATAAAAGATTATAACAATTCTAAATTAGAAACGAGCCTATTTTAACATTTTTATGTAATTTTCAGTAATTAATGTGAATTTATCCCATTTCATGTTGATTATATTTTATTTCATGTGAAATTTTACCCATTTTTGGGGAATTCATTTATTCCGGGATAATTCATGTGGGAATTTATACTTTTCTTGGACTTCATTTATTCTGGGGTAATTCATTTTGAGAATTTATCCTTTCTGGGAATTTATCCTTTCTGGGAATTTATCCTTTTCTGGGAATTTATCTTATCATGTGAATCTATCATCAAATTCATCAACAGTAGTGGTCTTCATATTGGTCTTGTGAATCAGGGGTTTCATGGCTTCCACCATATTCCCCATTATCATGAAGAAGTCCCGGTCTTTTTCAATCATGGCATCCATCAGTGATTTTTCAATTCCCTTCCTTGAGCTGATATCTGTCATAATGGAGATAGCACCTAAGTAATCACCGTTAGATTTGAATAAGGGGTTAGTTGATACTAGAACCCAGAGACTGGAACCATTTCTGTCTAAAAATTCTAATTCATATGTTTTAGCTAATTTTTTCCGGTATTCATGTTCTTTCTTGATTTTTTGTAAGTGTTTTTTGAAGCAGGATTCTCCTTCTGGATTGGTGAACTGGGAAATGTCTTTGTTAAGCATCTCAGTTACAGTGAAACCTAACATTTTAGCCATTTGTTTATTAACATAACTCAGTTGATTCTGGGAATCAACAAAGAAAACTCCTGAATGAATTTTTTCCACCATTAAACGGTATTTTTCCTCACTTTCCCTGAGCTGGTGTTCGATGTGTTTTCGTTCAATGGAATAGTTTATGCACCGGGCCAGTAACTTACTATCCACCTGTCCTTTAACCAGGTAATCCTGTGCACCTTCACCTACAATGTCTATGGCAAAGTCCTCATCTTCCAGTCCGGTGAGTATTATTATGGGTATTTCTGGTACCAGTTTATGGATTTGATTAAAAGTTTGGGTTCCCTGACTGTCAGGTAATTGAAGATCCAGTAAAATTATATGGAAATCATTTTCACTGATGGCATCTACTCCTTCAGAAAGACGCTGGGCATGGAAAATATTGAATTGAATTTTGGGGATTTCTCTGAACATTTCATTTATAATTACTGCATCCCCTGGGTTATCCTCCACCAGCAAAACGTTAATATTTCCTTTAATTCTCATAATATCGCCTGATCATCATTTTAATCTAGTTTATACTCTTTTTAAGTCAAGAGTTATAATCATTTATAACTGATTGTATTTTTACCTCACCCTATTTAATCATTAATGATTTTCTTTTATCATTATTGTATTACTCTGGTTTATTATAATTCCGTTTACAATTATTTATAACCGGTTTATTTTACACACAACTTGTTTATATTATTTATAACTGGTTTATTTCACATATGGCTTCTTTATATTACTTATAGCTGTTTATTTTACACATAGCTTCTTTATCTTATTTATAACCGGGTTATCTTGGTGGTAACTTTACAATATCCAGCCAGAATTCACCAATATTTTGAACCACCTTGATCAGATGGTCCAGATCAGTTGGTTTGGCTATGTAACAGTTGGCGTTGTTCTTATAGGTTTCAATCAGATCCTCGTCCCTGATGGAACTGGTTAAAACCACCACTGGAATACATTTCAAACTATCGTCTTTTTTTATTTCCTTTAAAACATCCCTACCATCCTTTTTTGGCAGGTTCAAATCCAGCAATATCAAATCCGGGAGCCTGGTAGGATTATCCCCTTCCAGACGGAGCATTTCCATTGCTTCTTCTCCATCACGTGCCACATGTAGTATGTTTTTTATTTTGGCTTCTTTGAATACTTCCTGGATTAAACGCACATCTCCAGGATTATCCTCAACCAGCAGTACTTCCACTGATTTATACAATTCATGTCTCATATTTCACATCTCCCGGGGGATATTGAAATAAAAAGTTGATCCTTGGCCTGGTTGTGACTCATACCAGATCATACCTCCATGTCTTTCTACAATCCTTTTAACAATGGCTAAACCAATACCGGTTCCTTCATATTCGTCCCTGGCGTGGAGACGCTGGAATATTTTGAAAACACGTTCGCCATGTTTGGGATCAATCCCAATGCCATTATCTTCAACTTTAAAAAGCCAGTCTTTATCCCTTTTTTCTGCAGAAACGTGAATTGTGGGACGTTCCTGGTTATTGTATTTAATGGAGTTACTGAGGAGGTTCTGGAAAACCTGCACCATCTGAGGATAATCAGCCCTTACCACCGGGAGATTATCATAACTGATATCTGCATTATTTTCTTCAATTAAAAGTCGCGATTCAAAGGTTATCTGTTTCAGGATATCTTCTGTATCCACATCTTCAAATTTGCCAGTTTTACGTTCAATCCTGGAATACGCTAGAAGATCGTTTACCAGTTCCTGCATTCTGGCTGCGCCATCAACTGCAAACTGGATGAATTCATTTGCATTTGTATCCAGTTGATGTTCATAACGTCTTTGCAGGAGCTGGAGAAAGCTAGTTATCATCCTTAATGGTTCTTGAAGGTCGTGGCTTGCCACATAGGCAAATTGTTCCAGTTCTGCATTGGATCTTTTTAACTGTTTTAATGTTTCCTGCAGTTCCTGTTCTGCGATTTTACTGGGAGTGGTGTTAATGGCAATGCCTATTATCTCCTTGGGTTTACCTTGAGAATCATATGATAATTTTCCCAGGGAATAAGCCCAGTGTACCGTCCCATCCTGCCAGACTGTCCTCATTTCTATCTTGAAATCTTCACCGAACTGGAGTGTTCTTTGGATGGCATCTTTCACTTTTTCCTGGTCATCAGGGTGTACAACCTTTAAAATATTACTGAAGGATGTGTCAGGGTCAGGTTCAACTCCGAAAATATGTTTGTATTCGTTGGTCCATTCAATCAAATCATTTTCAAGATCCCAGAACCACATCCCTGCACCGGCCCCTTCAATAGCCAGACGCAATTTTTCTTCAGATTTTTTAAGGGCATTTTCAGCCTTTTTAATTTCAGTTATTTCCAGGGCAGCTACGTTAATGCCTATTATATGATGGGAAGAATCTTTAAGTGGATACCATTCTTCCATCCATGTGCGGGAAACACCGGGCTGGGCAGGGGTCATGCCTGTAAATTCCATCCCAACAACGTTATTTTTTGTTTCAAATATTTCTTTAGCTGCAGATTCAGCCTGTTCAGCTAAATCTGGTATTATTTCGTGAACTGTTTTTCCGATATGTTCTTCTGAAGGAAAACCATTTATTTCTGCCATACGATCATTGATACGCACGAAGCGCAGGTTACGATCTAGGACGCATAAACCAATGGGTGCTGAGTTGTAAATGGCTTCTATCTCTTTGAGACGTTTTTGGGCGGTGTTTTCACTTTGATGAAGTATTTCTTCCATTTCCCTACGTTTGGTCACGTCCCTGAGGAAACTGTGCACGCGACCATCACCTTCATCTGAAACAATGCTCGATTTGATGTTGTAATAACATATTTTCCCATCTTTCTGTTTGAAATCTGCATCAAATTCAATAATTCCAGTGTTTTTTAGTTCTTCTACTCGATTATTTTTTTCAAACATCATTTCAATGCTGCTGAATTCATCAAGATTAGTTCCAATCATTTCTTCAATGCTAAATCCCATCATCATGGCGAAATTTTCATTACAGTCAAATATGTTTCCCTCAAAATCATGAATACAAAAACCATCATCCATGTTTTCCACAATGGAACGGTAACGTTTTTCACTCTTTGAAAGTTTTTCTTCAGCAGTTTTCCGATGGCTAATATCTTCAATCATTCCATCAATCCACTCAATGGAACTATTTTCATTGAAATGTGCTTTTGCTGATATTGAAACCCATAATGGTTGGTTATTTTTTTTCTTAAGATGAAGTTCCCGACTGATTACAGATCCTTTCTGCTTTAACTCTTCTAAAAATAGTTCTCTCTGCTTCGGGTCCATGTAAAAATCTATAACCTTCACTTTCATGATTTCCTGGGCAGAATCATATCCAAACATTCTGGTAAATGCAGGGTTCACCTGGACAAAATAACCACCTAGATCACTGGTGTTGCGGTAAACCCCTACATTGAGATTTTCCACCAGGCTCCTGAATTTCTGTTCACTTTCCAGGAGTTCCTTTTCAGCCAGAATACGGGGAGTTATGTCTTTAAAAGATTGCATAGCTCCTAAAACATTACCTTCCTGATCTTTGATTGCGGAGGTAGTGAAGTGTAAAAATTTCCCATTTTTGCCCATGTGTGGATAGAAATTTTCAGCTTCGTAGGCCCCTTCTACCAGTTCTGATTTTTGGTAGTTTGGAAACCAGTATGAAAATTTTTCTATATCCCCATCTACCAGTAAATCAATCAGGCATGGTCTTTTTGAATTGTAAAATGCTTGCCAGTGCTTATCTGTTCCTATTACATCCCTGGATTTGATTTTACTGAATTCTTCCAGTGCTTTATTCCAGTAGATGACTTTATGTTCACAGTCAATCCCAAATTGAGGTACTGGTGAGCTATTGATTAAGGTGTCCACACCTATTATTCCTGTAATTAGTTTTTTATCTTGATTATTGTCCCCTGTAATGCAGACCCCTCCTCCACACATATTTAACTATTTACTCTATTTTAAAGGGATATAATACTTTTTTAATGATTCTTTTTGATGGGTTTAGTTTTTGGGTAGATTATGGGAGGATTCAAATTACCTAAAACCAATAATTTATTTATTATTTTTTTTATTCAATGATTTTATAGTATTAATTGCTAATTCCTGTTCTAAAAATCTCAGTCTTTCCGCTAAAAAATCCAATACTAATTTCCTTTCATCAAAGGGAACATTTTTTTTGGATAGCATGTTAATTAATTCAGTAGTACTTCTGACTGATTGTGTACCTGCTTTTTCATCCATTAACAGGATATCTCTTTTACCTATTTCCTTTGATGGTGTAACACACACAGCTCCAAGGAGGTTACCATTTTTATCCATCACATCCATTGAACTGGAGTATTTCTGTTTATTGTGTTCAGTCATTTTCAATCACCTTAATCCAACTTAAATCAGCATGATAATTAAATCTTTGGATATTTATTTTATAATAATAATACTAATATTATTAATATTTATGGGTGTATTTTTTTAGAGTATAAATTGTTCTGTTTGCATCTATTTTTAGAATAATAATATGTTAAACCATTAAACAGGATTTATAACTGTTATTTGAATTCATATCCTGTCATTAACTATCTTTAAAGAATAAAATCACATGAACAGCTAAATTATTCTCCAAAGATGAAAATTGAGTATTGAAATATGTAGATAAAATTCATTTATTCCTAAAACGAGAATGGAAAAGAAGTTTTTATGGCAATATAGGAGAAGTAAGGTCCCTGAGGCCTTAGGGCCTCCGGGACGATGCCATGTCATGTCCTTACGGAGGCGGTGTAAAGGCATGAATTTTAAATTCATATTATGATCCAGAAGGACTATAACATGATTCTTAGGGTCGTTTAATTCACCTAATTACATCTTACTACAACATGATATTTAAATATTTGTATTGGGTTGGTAGAATGTTTTAGGATAGAGTTAAAATACTAAAAAATCATCAACATATTCCTGAAATCTCTTCAATTCTCCAAATAAATCTTGATTTGATTTAAAACTTTCTAATTTGGATAAGTTAATACTTACTTCACTCATTACTGAAAATTACAGGTTGATAATCGTTGTAATTCCAATTAATTTTTTGTGAAAATGGTCACATTAAGGTTTAAGCGTAAGTGAAATGAAAATTATTTAAAAAGGGGGTGAGGGAATATTAGGGAAATTAAGGGATGAAAATTCTGAAAAATCTCATATAAAAACTTTAAATGGTGAAAGACTTCTTAATATTAAAAAAATTCTGAATGAGGGCCCATCTAAAAGTGAAACCAGTAAATAATCTCCAATTAATTTAATTACAATATTTGGTGTTGTATGAACTTGATATTATCATAAAAACTATCAAAGAAATTGATTATATTTTCAAAACTATTTTTTATCCATTGTTAAGTATTCCTCAGTTGTAATTATTCATAAGTAGCAAGTATTCCTCAGTTGCCTGAACTTTATTAATCAATACGCGCAGTTTTGGTATTTTTATCAAGGTAGGTGTTACTCATCAAAAATATTCATTGATCCAAAGATTATTAAGAAATGATTTTATTGCTATTATTCCTTAATATTCTAATATAAAATTTGTCAGGCCTCCGTAACTTATATAAGGGATGGTATACAAGTTTAATTTGCAAATACTTTATTAAGCCACGATCAATGGAGACGCAATAGCTATAGTTACTATTTGCCTCCCTAAAATTATGCCCGCAGGGCCCATCAGACTCCCCATTCTAAAAAAAACCCTGCGGGATTCTCCATTGATATTAGGCTTTTAAGATTCTCCATTAGAATACTATTCTCCATTGAAATATTAATAATGAACTCATTTTTTTCAACTGAATTCCCTTTATTCTGACTCCTTATCAGTTTCAAATTATTAAAAAGACAATCTATTTATTAATTTATTTACCTAATATAAACAGTATATAAAGAGATTTAACACATCTTGTTAAACTTTGATGGACTAAATTGATAACTTAGGCAGATTAATGATGTTTGGGGGTTTAAAATGAATGTTAAAGCAATAGGTTTGGTTAATTCACCGTTTAAGGTTAAGATGGGATCTCCTCATCAGGGTCGCTTTTCGGATGAATTGAGCACTATAACTATTTTCAAAGAGTATGAAGATGCACTGGAAGGAATTGAGAATTTTAAGAATTTCATGGTGATTTACTGGATGGATCGTGCAGATTCTGTTTCTTTGAAGGTGGTACCTCATGGTAAAACAGAGAAAAGAGGGGTTTTTTCCACCCGGGCACCTGTGCGGCCAAATCATTTGGGGTTGTGTCTGGTGGAACTGGTGAAAAAGGAAGGAAATGTTCTAACTGTAAGATGGCTTGATGCCCTTAACGAGTCCCCGGTACTGGATATTAAACCATTCGTACCTGAAATTGATTGTCCATGATCCCAGATTAACTTATTATTCTTAACTTTTTATTTTGATTTTTAACACTTATTTTCATTGTTAACTCTTAATTTTCCCTTGATCAGTTTAATTAGATTTAATTTTCTTATTTTTTCTGATCTTTCTGGCAATTTATTTATTCTTTCCCTAAATTTACTCTATTATTTTCCTGAGTTAAATCCCTTTTTTATAAATTTAATTCAATTAATTACCTTATTTTTACCCTAATCTTTATTAATTATCATAATCATTTAATCCTGCTTTACTAATCTATTTTTAGCTTATTAATCAATTATTTAGGGGAATTAAAATTTTTGGGAACATTTTAAAAAAAACATTTTTTATAGTTAGTGGTTATAAAGAAACTTACTTATATTTGGTATATCAATATAACAGAAGGATATAAAAAGGGAATTTTATTGGTTTTTCCCGATTTACTTTAAATAATTATGATGGATAGTTCTTCATTTACATGATGGTGTAAATGTAATTTGTGAGGAGAGGGGATTGTGGACTTTAAATTAGCTGCAGAACTTACCAGGGAAATAAAAAAGGTAAAAGGAGTTATTTCTGTAATGTATCCTGGTGCTGCAGCATCTAAAACATTAACTGGTACCGATCTACTGGTGATTTATTCAGTTAAATCAGAACATTCATTCCAGAGGGTTAATGACATTGTGGCCGGAAAAATCCAGGTAAAACATATAACTCTAGATGAGTTGGGTAATAATCCTGAGTTTAATGCAGCCTTAAGTGGGGAAGGAGTTCTCCTTCATGGTAAGGCCGTGAATATAACTGCAGAAGAGATGCAGTTAAAATCACGCGTTATTTTAACCTATGATACCACCAAAATGAATCAAAATGATAGGAATAAACTTAACCGGGCTCTTTATGGGGGTATATCCACTTACCGTAAGAAAGGTGAGAGAATTGTCAAGGAGTACCCGGGTATAATCAGCAAGATCAATGCTCAGAAATTGGGTAAAGGAGTTTTAATGGTGGATCGTTTCAATGCATCTCTCATAATTCAAATTTTAAACACATTTAAAGCCCAATGGAAAGAAATACCTGTTTGGACTTATTAATAAACCCATTATGTCTAAAAATTTCACGATTTAATCTTTTTTAATAGCTGAGAATGTATAGTAAATATGGAAATCATTAGTGAACCAAAACGATGGATGTTATAGAATCTATAGTGAACTGGGGTTATAGAAATCTATAGAGAACGGGTGTAATAAAATCTACAGTGAACTGGGGTTATAAAAAAATATAGTGTTGTAAACCATTAGGGAGATAAATAACTGTTATCTAGGATATAAAACTGCATGAAGGGGTATAATTTCAACTAACGGGGGATGATATGTTGAAAAAATCCTTAAAAGAGATGTTTAAATGGAATTCAAAAACAAATCTTGATGAAGAAACTGTTGAATCTATTTTGAACGATGAAAATGTGGTTATAAGTCCGGATACTCAAAGGGAAGTTAGAATTCCACCGGGCCAACACGAAGATAAAAGATGGCCTGTGTTACATTCTGGTTCAGTTAACCGAATCGATCCATCCCGATGGAAGCTGAAAATTTGGGGTCTGGTTCAAAATGAGAGGGAACTGGATTTTGCTGATTTTATGGCCCTTCCGCGGGTTAAAGTTTTCTCAGACATACACTGTGTCACTACCTGGTCCAAGTTAAATAATTTATGGGAAGGAGTAAGCACATCCATAATTAAAGAACTGGTGGAAATACTCCCAGAAGCCAGATACGTCATGGTACATGCCCATAAAAATTTTACCACCAATTTATCCCTGGATGATTTTTTCGCCAGTGACGTGCTACTGGCAACCCACCACAATGGAACTGCCTTAAATTCCAAACACGGAGGACCAGTGCGATTAGTGGTGCCTCGATTGTATTTCTGGAAAAGTGCTAAATGGGTTACTGGGGTGGAGTTCATGGCAGAGGATAAAAGAGGTTTCTGGGAATCTACTGGTTATCATAACCATGGTGACCCCTGGAAAGAAGAGCGTTACAGCTGGCAGGAAACAGATCTCAAATTGTAACTCTAATCTCAATATAACTTTAATTTCAAATTATTACTCTAATATCAAATTATAACTTCAATTCAAATAATAACTCCAATCCTAAATTATAACCCAATCAAATTATAACAAATCTCAAAATGCAAATCTTTCTCAAAAATCTAATTAGAAGAATAGAACACAAGAGAGGTTTATGTAATGAAAGTATTGTTTATTGAGCCGCCCAAAGTCTTCTGGTTTGTAATGGGAGAATACATGCCCCCACCATTGGGAATACTTCAGTTAGCTGCATATCTAGAGTCTAAGAATGGTACATGGGATATTGAAGTGGTAGATTCCCAGGCTGAGGGGTATGGCTGGGAGAAACTGCAGCGGCACCTGGAACAGGCTGAAGCAGATGTGGTGGTAGTCAGTGCCCTGGCAACATGTAACACTTTCACCATCTTAAGAACACTGGAAATTGCTAAAAGAGTAAATCCAGATGTTAAGACAGTAGTTGGGGGTCAACATTTCACTGCACTGGCAAATGATAGCCTTTCTACCTATCCAGAAATTGATTTTGTGGTGCGTGGTGAGGGAGAAGTCACCCTTTATGAACTGGTAAAAAGTCTGGAAAATGACCAATCACCGGTAGATGTTAAAGGATTATCCTTCAGGAATGGTTCAAAAATCATTCATAATCCACCCCGTCCATTCATCAGTAACCTGGATGACCTTCCATTCCCGGGTTACCATTTTGTTAATCAGCATATGAAGAAGTACAACTTCAAAATGATGGCCTACTCCGGTGCAGGATACGCCCTGGTGGAAGCATCCCGTGGATGTGCCTATAAATGTACATTCTGCTCGCAGTGGCAGCACTGGGGAGGTAAATGGAGACCAAAATCCCCTGGTAGAATCGCCGATGAAATGGAACACATCTACAATGAATATGGTATCACCTTCCTGTGGTTAACCGATGATAACTTTGGTCTGGGTAAAAGAACCAGTGCACTGTGTGATGAATTGATCAAAAGGGGACTTTCTAAGGATTTAACCTGGTTCATGCAGGCTCGAAGCGATGATATCATAAAAAATAAAGATAACTTGCCTAAAATGAGAAAAGCGGGTAATTACTGGATCATGGCAGGGTTGGAGCGGCATGATAACCAGATACTGCAGGATTATCATAAGGGGATTAAAGCCAGTGATGCCAAGCTTTCCATGGATCTATTGAAAGAAAATGACATTTTTTCCCAGGCAACACTCATCACCGGTGACCGGAAGGACTCCCATGAATCAATCCAGGGGTTAAGGGATTTTGTTAACTATGTGGATCCAGATATAGCGATTTTCATGATCCTGACTCCATTTCCTGGAACCGAGCTTTATGAAACTGCCAGAAAGCAGGGATGGTTGGAAGATGATAACTGGGCCAACTATGATATGGTACATGCAGTGATGCCCACCGAACATTTATCCCGGGACGAGGTTCAGGAAGAACTTTACCAGTGTTACCGCAGTTTCTATGGTAGTATGAGGCGGAGAATTACCGGTGTGTTTTCACGGAATAAATTTAAAAGACAAACTTACCGTTACATGGCAGGCCAGGGCCTCCTGCAGGCATTGAGGGATCTTTATTGATATCTAAAATCCCGTTAAGTGAAAAGATATCCCGGTTAAGTGAAAAGATATCCCGGTTAAGTGAAAAGATTTTTGCGTTAACTAAAAAGATGTCCATAACTCAATTCAGGGAAAATAATTTTAACACTCAAAACATTTTCCTCATTCTGATTTCCTTTTCAGGACTTTTTTTCCTGGTAGCAATGTACTTATGGTCTCCTCAATCAACTGCACCTTCAACATCACATTACTCCCTTAACGAATCAATTATATTATTCCTTTTCATTGTGATCTGTATCTTAGGGATGTTTGCAGCAATATACCCATCAAAATGTAAAACACTACTGAAATTTCAAAATGATTCCAAGCAAAAAACCATAAATCAGGGTAATATGCAGTTTGAAGGCCATCACCCTGATTGTGGTAAGTTTTCTTCACACACTTTAACCATTAATGGTAGAAAATATTGCCCGGGGTGTTTCGGTCTTTCTGTAGGTGCACTCCTTGCTACTGTAGGAGTGGTGATTTACTATTTTTTAGGATATCCTTTGATGGAATATCCTTCAATCTATGGGGAAATATCATTCTGGATTGGGGTTTGTACAGTATTTGCTGCATTGTTAATTATCATATTATTGAAAGTAGGGATAAAATTGAAATTTATTTCCAACATGGCACTGGTTACTGGATCCTTGCTGGTACTAGTGGGACTGGATATTGTTAAAGGAAATTTAATAACCGAATTATATTTCCTTATATTGGTTATATTCTGGATTTTAACCAGAATTGCAGTTTCTGAAAACAGCCATGAAATAATATGTCAGGATTGCCTGAAAAAATCAGCCTGTGTTTATGAATAATCCATTTAATTTCGTATTTAATCCTAAATCCATGTTTCAGGAGTTTTTAGTTTAACTGGCCACAAAATTACCCATTAAAATCAAAAAATATCCTTAACTACTAAATATTCTAACGATAAAATTCCAACGATAAATATTTCTGTTGTATTTGTGATAGATGAATATTATTCTTACCTTATTGTGATACAATATAATTTCATGTATGAGGGTACAATTTCTGTTGTATTGGGGTACATGAATTGTAAATGGGTATATTAGAATTAGTGTCTTAGATAGGATTAGTGTTTTAGATAGGATTAGTGTTTTAGATAGAATTATTGTCTTAAAGAATTAATGTCTTACATAGAAGGAGTGTCTTAGATGGGTTATTTAATCTGTGATAAATGTGGGGGTTATTATGAACTTCAACCTGGAGAAAAACCAGAAGACTTTAGTAAGGAATGTGAATGTGGGGGAGAATTAATTTACTCAGATACTTTCGATGTTATCGAAGAAAATGAAGATGTTCATACAGGTAACGAGGGTGTTGGTGGCGCAGGTAATGAAGATGTTCATGCAGAGCAAATTAATGATGAAAATAATGAAGATGCCAATGTTATAGATGATTCTTCCACTGGAGAAGAACTTATAATTAAGGGCCGAAGTGAAATTACTGAAGAATATAAAGCGTCACCAAGTAAAACTGTTGAAGATTATAAGACTTCACCAAGTAAAACTACTGAAGATTATAAAACTTCACCAACTAAAACCCTTGAAAATTACAGGGCCTCATCAATGGACAAAGCTTATGTGAAAGAAATTAAGCTGGCAACCCAAGTGCAGGAAATATTGGAAACTAAAGGACATTATATAATTAAGGGAAATGGGAATTCAAAATTTATTAAAATAATTAAGGAAGGAATTGAAACTGATGATGGGCAATTAATCCGATTTGAGGATATTATCAATATCATAGATATTTTAGATAGTACCAGTAAACCAAAAATCGGTTCAGAAAAATCAGGTCTCGGATCCTTGATTTCGACCGGCTACCAAATATTTGCTCCAAGAAAGGTGACCTTAAAAATCATACATACTGAAGGTGAAATTGAATTAAAAGATGTTAAATTAAGCGATGCAAAAAGATGTGTTAGCTTCCTAAAAAGAAGGTTAAATAAGAACTCATAAATATTTTTGAGAATCATACTATTATTGGGAGCATTTCATATGATTATCTTTAATCATAAATAACATTATATTTGATCAGGGATAACATTTTCTTTGGGTAGAATTATTTTCGGTAGCATTTATGATTTGTTAAAATAAATGGTGGTTGAAGTGGTTTCTAACGAAGAAATAAAAAGGAAACTTGCTGAAAAGAGGAATCCTACTAGAAGAAGTATAACAGAAAGTGGGACTGTTTCCAGTGAGGAACTAAAGGAAAAGTTCAGGTCGAAAAGAAATAAACAAACCGAAAATCCCGGTTATCTGGTCTGTGATACTTGTGGTGGTTATTACCAATTAGAAGCAGGGGAGTCCCCGGATGATTTTAGTGACGAGTGTGAATGTGGTGGCAAGTTGAAACACTCAAAAACTGCAAACCTCGATCAAGAGTCTTAAAACCTAAATTAAAGTTTTAATCAACATCCTTAAAAGACTCAAATAGAGCCTTACAACATCGTTAAAGACTCAAATATGGCATTATAACATTGTAATCTTAATTGAAGTCTTAAAAAAAGGTTCGGGCAAAGTTAATGTAATAATTTTATTTATTTTAATATTTATTTTAATTATAATTTTTATTTCTATTTTTTATTCAAACAAAGAAATTATCAAATAAAATAAGAGGATTTCCTAAAAAGATTTGAAAATAAAAGATTTGAAAATAAAAGGGTTTTGAAAATAAAAGGGAAAATTTATGGTTATTTCCTTTTACTGGAACTGTAAATTGCACCTACTACTATCAACAGACCTACAATGATGATAATTGCTGGCCAGATATAGTTCCACATGTTCTGGAATCCAGTAAATGAGGCTAGGCCTATTAAGATTAGTATAATTCCACCTATAAGTGGTCCAATTACATTACCGTGTGGAAGTCCGAAACATTCATTCCTCTGACGGTAGTATCGATCATCACGGTGGTGATGGCGTCTTCCACCATAATCATCCCTGACATCTCGCAGCGGTTCTCCACATTTAGAACAAAATTCAGCATCATCATCATTTTTAGTACCACAATTATGACAGTAAACCATGAAATCACCTCAAATATTTGTGGATTACATTATGTTATTATTGGTTTAAAATATTTCCTCTAAAAACCATTCCCTTAATCCATTTCATCCATATATTTAAGGATATTATTCCAATTCATATAATCCTCGCCTTGCTTGATTAATCATCAATTTACTAAACAAATAATTATAGTAACTGAAGATACATGAACTGAATATCCTGTTTTTAACCATTAATACCGTGGCTGATTATTAATCATTTTCAACCCCATTTAATCATTTCAAGGGTTTTAAATTTTCTACCATTTAATCATTACAATGATTTTATCATTTTCAAACATCAATAATTATTTTCTACCATTAATTATCCACTTTAAATGTTCGCAGGCGATTCATAGCTGCAGCAATCTCGTACCTGCGTGGTTTTGTGAGGTTATGTGGCCGATCACGTCCATCTGGTGCCAGAAAATCAAGTCCTTCATTGCTGATCCGCTTTTCCAGATAATCAAGAACACCGGCCATATTCCTGGTTTTAGAACCATTCTTAACAGAATTTCCCTCATGATTCTGCACAAAGTTTTTATGGAACTGGTAAAGAGCGTAACTGATGGCTCTAGTCTGTCCGGATTCAACCAGCTGCTCTACCTGGGAAAGATCAACTGTTTGAGAACCAATAATCAGATTAAAAACACCCCTACTATCCAGCTTCAATCGTTTTCCTTTATACGGTTTGATGGATCCAGAGTGAGGATAACGCTGCCTGTAACTGAATTTACCCTGTGATTCTGTTTCACGATTAACCTGCATTTCTTCTGAAATCTTCCTGGCCTCCATGGTGACGTTGTGGGGCTGGTAATTATCCATCATAATCACAGTGTCTGCCTTCTGGAAGTAATCACCAGAACCACCCATTACCAGTACTGAAGAAACTCCATGGTCCATGTAAAGCTCATCAACCCGGTCAATAAATGGTGTGATTGGCTCTTTATCCTTTTTAACCAGGCGCTGCATTCTCTCATCTCGAATCATAAAGTTAGTAGCTGAAGTATCTTCATCAAATAAAAGAAGTTTGGATCCTGCTTCCAGTGATTCGATAATGTTGGCAGCCTGCGAGGTAGAACCCGAGGCATTATCCGTGGAAAAATTAGTTGTATCCCCAATTCTCGGAGGATTATGAATAAAACTACTAACATCAACCTTTTCAACACGGCGTCCATCTTCGGCCCTGATTTTAACCGCATCTGCCCTGGTAACCACCTGTTCTCTGCCATCTCCCGGAATATGGTTGTACACACCCAGCTCCACAGCCCGGAGTAAAGTGGACTTTCCATGGTAACCTCCACCCACAATAAGACTAACACCTTCTGGAATACCCATACCTATAACAGAACACTCCTGTCCTGTTTCCATAGCAACCTGGAGTGACAGTGGTGATTTGAAAGGCAAGGCATTAGAAAGTGGCCTATCTGAAACACCACTTTCTCGGGGAAGAATAGCACCATCTGCAATGAAAGCCACCAAATCCTGCTCTTTAAGCTGGCTACGCAGGTACTCTGCATCTTCAAAAGTTTGAACATGGTGGATTAATTCATCTGAAGGAAGATTCTTATAACAACAGGAATAGGAAACAATTTCAGGCAAAATCTTCATCAATATCCTCTGAGCTTCACGCCCCATTATTCTCCTGCCCCTGGCGGGTAAACCCAGCTGGAAACGTATCTCTAACTTATCTGGAAAGATATTCACACTGCTGCGCTGGAGTATTTCCTGATTACCTGCATCAATATGAACAATACCACTTTTCCCACTTCCTCGCCGGTTGTCTGTGAACTTTCCAATACCCATCCTGAAGGCCCGGGAAATGTAATCTTCCAGTGCAATCTTCCGGGCACTGTTCTGGTAAAGTTCGGCAGGGAATGAATTCTCATAAACTTCCACTACTAACCTGGAAGGGCTGGCAAAGGGATCCCTCTGCACGTGTTGAATTGTGAGTGAAAATAAATCAAAATCATAACTACCCTTAAGATCCAGATACGCTTTGTATCCTCTTCCATCAATTCGATTTAAAATGGAGACTATTTTTGCTTTCTGTTCCATGTTATTGATCTGTGTTAAATTTATATTTACAGATATGGCTATTTTTACAGAATACTTTTTAACTATCTTGTTAAAATGTATAGTAATGGCTAAATTACGTTAGGTCATGATCGAACTTACGCTACCACAATGTTCATTAAAGGAGTTTAAGTACAATGTCAAAAACCACATTAAAAGACAGGATTCACACCATTAGAGATTACCTGGCTGGGGATGAAGAAGTTCCTATTATGTACATCCATGCCCTTATGGCCATTATAGGCAGTGTAAGTGTTCTTTTAATTCTACAATTTCATGAAATGCCCATGTCCTCAGTGGAACACAGTCTCCTGGTCCTGGTGGAAAAAGCATGTGTGATTGTGGTTATTGCCTATGTGGTAAGCCGTTTAAACGTTTTCACTGAGGTTCTTGAAGGAAAGTTCACCATTAAAAACCAGGCAATTCTTATCCTCATTTTTGGGGCAATATCTATCTTCGGAACCTATTCTGGAGTGGAGGTTTTCGGTGCCATGGCCAATGTACGTGACCTGGGCCCCATGGTGGCAGGTCTCATAGGGGGCCCAATTGTGGGACTGGGTGCAGGTTTAATTGGTGGATTGTACCGTCTGAGTTTGGGTGGTTTCACAGCAGTACCCTGTGCCATCGCCACCATACTGGCAGGATTATTCGCTGGTTTAATATTCCTCATTAACAAACGTCGCTTTGTGGGAATCTTCTGGGCAGTGGTTTTTGCGATTTTAATGGAATCACTGCACCTTCTCATTAACCTGGCCATTGCCAAACCATATTCCATGGCACTGGCAGTGGTGCAGGAGCTCACCATACCAATCATTGTTTCCAATGCACTGGGAATGTTCATATTTGCATTCATTATTTCCAACCTCCTTAGGGAAAGGGAAACAATAAAGCAGAGGGACCTTTATTTTGATGAACTGGAACGTAAAAAACATGAGCTGAAGGTGGCCAGTAAAATCCAGAAGAGCTTCCTACCTGAAGAATTACCCTCCATCCCAAATTTTAGTGTTGCAGCGTTGAACATCCCTGCACGTGAGGTTGGGGGTGATTTTTATGATTTCGTATCCATATCACCCGAAAAAACAGGTATTGTTATTGCGGATGTTACCGGGGACAGTTTCCCAGCATCACTGCTCATGGCACTTTCCAGAACCATAATCAGGGGAGAAGCAAAAAATCAGAACCCTCCCACTCTTTTAAAATATTTAAACAACCTGATTGCAGTTGACATTGGTCCTGAAATCTTCATCACTATTTTATACGGTGAACTGGACTCTAAAACTCATTGTTTTACCTATGTTAATGCCGCTCATAGTCCTCCATTGATTTATAGGAACAAAACAAATCAGTTAAGCGAACTTGCAAAAGGGGTTAAATCACTGGGCCGACTGGAAAATATTGAGCTTGAAAAACACCAAGTGAAGATTGAAAATGGAGATTTACTCTTATTCTATACTGACGGAGTTATTCGAGCTTTAGAAGGGACAGAATCTTCAGGGAAAGAACTACTGGAGCAGATAATTATTCAAAATCATGATCTTTCACCAATAAAGATTTTAGATGAGATAAAATCAAAAATAAATTCACCAGAAGTAGATTCTGATGACCTGGTTCTGGCAATAGTAAAAGCTGATTAATGATATTAATGAAAGTTAAATTCTATTATGAGAAGTAATTCTTATTATTAGGCGATAATTCTCATTATGTGGTTTTATTTTCCATAATGATATTGATTTTTAATTATAACATGGTTTCCAAAAGGATCTTAATCCCGATTGCAATCAGGATCAATCCTCCTAATACCTCAATTTTGCTTCCAAAAAGATGTCCTGCTTTTTTCCCAAGGTATACTCCTATAAATGATAATATGAAAGTTACCAGACCGATAATCAGTATGGGTAGGAGAATGGGGGTGTTTAAAAAGGCAAAGGTCACACCAACTGCAAAGGCATCGATACTGGTGGCAACTGACAGAATTAAAATATCACGGATGGAGAAAACTCTGCACACATCCTCCTCTTCATCATCTTCTCGTAATCCCTCGTAGATCATCTTTCCCCCGATTAAGGCAAGTAAGATGAATGCAATCCAGGGCGCCCAGACTTCAACCAGTGCAGCTAACTGTTCCCCTGCCAGCCAACCCGCCACAGGCATCAAAGCCTGGAATGCACCGAAAAATATGGCAATGGTAAGGGCGTACTTCAGGTTACATTTAAGAATCATTCCCCTGGTGATGGATACACTGAAGGCATCCATGGCCAACCCAACTGCCAGGAAAAACATTGAAAAAATATCCATATCTAATTCCTGTGCGCACACCACTTATATGGTTATGCTTCATAAAAACAGGTTATAAATTCTCAATAATAATAATTTAAGGTTAAATAATTTCATAATAGGTTAAATAATTCCATAATAGATTAAATAATTTCATATAGGTTAAATAATTTCCAAGTATGCCATGGAAAATTTAATGGAAAAAAAGATTAACCATCAGAAGATTATTTTAATCCATACAAATTTCAATGTAATGCTTTTGTTTTTTAAGTTTTTTTTTAAAATATATGTAACGATTACTTGGTGATTTCAATTGGATCCTAAAGATAATCAGCAGAAAGAAGATGAAAAAGAGAATGAAAAAAAGAAAATTGCCCTTTTGAAGAAAGGTAATGAACTTTTCGCCCAGAGAAGTTATAAAGCTGCTCTTTTATACTTTGATGATGCACTGGTACTGGACCAGGATAATGCTAAGATATGGGATATTCGTGGGGTTGCACTTTCCCGCATTGGGCTCCTGGATGAAGCTCAGGAATCCTTTGAGGTAGCACTTGATCTTGAACCGGATAATGCCCAGGCATGGTCTAATCTAGGAGTTTTATATGCATCCCGTGCCCGTTTTGATGAGGCCATAAATTCATTTGACCACTCCCTGGAACTGGAAAAAGATAATGATGGGACCTGGAATAATCGTGGGTCTGCACTTTTTGGTTTAAAAAAATATAAAGAGGCCCTAGAATCTTTCACAAAGGCTACAGAACTAAATCCAGATAATGCTCAGGCATGGGCAGGTAAAGGTTCAGCCCACAACTTCCTGGATGAATATCCAGAGGCAATTGAGTCGTTAGAACGCTTTATACAGCTGGCATCATCCACATTTTCTCCCCAAGTCGAAGAAGCATGGGCATTGATTTTTGAGCTGAAAATGAAAGTTGCTGAAAACAGGTCAACAGAATGAAAATAATATTTTAATTGATAATCTTATTATTTCATAGTAAACAGAAACTTCCAGAGAATAAGTGGGGTTTGTAGGGGGGAAAAATGGCTTATCTCTGGAAGCACGTTTCTGGTTTCAACCAAAAATAGAGTTGAAGGTAAGGTTGAAACCTATGGGTTTTGGTGTGTACTAGACACACATGCATATCTACTGCTATTCTATTATTTAAATATTTCGATTAAACGAACTTTTTTGATATTTACTTTTATACGCGCTAACTGGATATTATAATGTTCTCTGATATTTTAGCACTTTTATCTTTGGTTTTACCTCTAATAATAAGTAAATATATTCCTAAAACAAAGAAAAATATGCTTATAATGAAAATTATTGCTGAAATCGACATAAAACTGTTATAATTCTGGAATTGTCCCATAAATTTGAAAGTTGATGTTAAGGATTGTATTGTGGCTTGTAAGAAAGCCATTGAGGCACTAATTGCTGTGATATATCCTCCAAATTTACTCGATATTCCTGCCACTTTGGCGTGAATAATAACAATTATTTTCACTGGATCTTTCTTCAAACGTTTCCCTTTGTAAAAAAAATCAAATGCTATTTCAACTTCAGGATTTCGGGGTAAGTTTATAGGTCTAACTTTAAAATAGTTTTCAATTTCATCCTCATCATTTATAATAATCTTGAGCTCAGAGGGGGAAAAGTTAAAATATGGGGATCTGGGAATTACAGTGATTAGTGGTTCTTTATCTTCAGAAGTAAAATTGATTTCCTCTTCTTGCTCTTTTAGTTCTATTTCATTATGAGAATAAGTGCCTTTTTTTAAAAATAAGACCCATAAATAATATTGTTCCCTCAATTCCATTGGAGAAGTATATTGAATTTTTACCTTTCTATCTATTTCAACCTTAATTTTTTCTTTTCCTTCAGTATTTGTTTTTTTCTGAGCAATAGACTTATCGGGGTCATATTGTGGGGGGCTAATTTCGGGTGTTGCTTCTTGACATTCTTCTAATAATTCGTTTTCACTTTCAGGTTCTTTGTATCCGTCAAATTTGTAATATTTGGTGGTTTTATCAGTCGGAGATTCTTGGGCAGCTTCTCCAACTTTTTCTTCACCACTTCTTTCATCTAAGTCATTTCGATTTTTATAGATCAAAAAGAAGACAAATAGAATTACTATTGAAAGAATTAGCAAAATAAACAATAATTCTAAATTCATATAAATAACCCCCTTTATTCATATAAACATAATTATATTTATGTATCCATCATTTATTAATAATAATTATCTTCAAAACTTTCTATCAATAAAGTACATATCTTTTCATAGAGCTGTGAAAAAGATTAAAAAAGAAGCTAATTGATATGGGGGATAGTTTATAAATCTGATATTATTAATATGCATGCTCAATGTGTTTGGAAATTTCAATCAATAATTTTAGGAAGAACTTCCTTCAAAACTTCAATATTCTCTTTCTTTAATGGTATTACCTGTCTTTTGCTATTATAATCAAATTTAAAACGAGTAATTGGTGATCCGTATTCAATATTTGTTATTTCACTTAAGGGGTACTTTATAACTTTGCCTGTTCTTTCGGTGCCCCAGAAGTTTTTCCGGTATTCAATTAAAAATTCACCTGTTAATTCCAGGTCAAAAGAGTCATCCTCTAAAAACAGGACAATGTTAGTGAGATCTCTATCGCAAACCATACAATTCATGGAATTATCAGGGTTTGCAACTCCACATTCCGGGCAGACTAGTGTAAATAGAACCATTCCTGGTTCATTATCTGGAGAATTCATAGTCTAAGTATTGCTCTTAGGGGTATAAAAAAATTATTCAAATAAAGAATTAGTAAAACAAAAAGGAAAATGGTATTCATGGGGTTTATCACTTTAGGTACTGTATAATTCAAAATTAATAGTATTATATCCTGAATTTAATTGAAGGATATTCTCTTAGAAAAGATATTCTCTTTTGATAATAAATAGAAAGATAATAAATAGAAAAAGGTTCCTGAAAAGGAAGAGGCGGCGGATTTCTTCCTCTTCAGGACAGGGGTCCGTTAAGGCGGTGGATAAGGCAATATCCAGTTTTTAAAATACATAAATAATAATTGCTATTAGTCAATATTCACTATCCATGGTAATGTTGTTCATCACCATGCTGGATTATTGCCTCAGATATACATTCTTTTCACAAACAGTTATAATTTTAAGCAGTAACTGTGAAAATCATCACAAAAAGAGAAGATGGAGTTACAAAATTGTTAGTGTATGCTAAATTAAGCTGCTTATTACAGTAATTGGAACCCTTAAAATGTGAAAATCAATTTTACCATTATAAATAACAGGTAACCTTTCTTGTTCCGTTATCATTGTTTTCCAATGTTATTTCCCATATTTCGAACCTTGGAAATATCGGTGGCTATACCAATCCTGCGGTAGATCTCCTTGTTCTGGTTAATGACTGGGAAAGCCCTGACTTTTATCCACCTCACCTCTCCATCAGGACGGATAACTCTGCATTCGATATTTTCCCTGTGCTTGATGGTTCTGCCGTTTTTCCCGAAAATATAGGAAATAAATTCCTCCTTATCTTCAGGGTGCATGGATTCAATCCAGGATCTGGGGTTCTGGTAAAGGGTTTCTATATTCTGACCCCAGATCTTTTTATAAGCAGGATTCATGTATAGTATCTGTCCAGTAAGGGGGTCAATGATCCAAAATACCTCTTCGATGTTATGTGCCATTAACTGGAAGATATCTTCCCTCATCTTAAACTTGAACTCATTTAATTTCCTCTGGGTTATGTCACGAATGATTAATGTGGTGTACACGTCTCCCTCTGTTTTCCATGTATTGAGGGACATTTCCAGTGGGAATTCACTACCATCCTTTCTAAGACCAAATGACTCAAAAACATTCCCCAATTCTCTGTCATGCTGGTGGAAAAAGTCTAGTTTTACCTGGAAATCTTCCATGTGCCTTTGTGGAATGAGTGTTTCCAGATATTCACCCAGTATCTCTTCTTCCCTGTAATCGAAAATTCTTTCCAGGCTGCTGTTGGAGAAAACAATCTTTTCTTCACAATCAATAATGATAATGGCATCTACTGCGGTTTGAGCCAGGTTTCTGAACTTCTCCTCACTGGTTTTTAAGGCATATTCTACCCTTTTCCTTTCTGTGATATCATCCAGGACGTAAATTAAACCAATAACACTATCATTTTTGTTTTTAATGGCGTTTGCCTGAATGTGTACTGGGAAGATTCTCTCTGACTTATCAGTCATTTCCAATTCCCCATCCCAGCTATTCCCATTCATTATAGTTTGGAATATATATCTGCCCAGTTCCTTATCTTTAAACAGTTTCACCGGACCCATGGGAATGTTCAGTTCCTCCACTTTGTAACCGAACAGTTTGTTAAATGATTTGTTTTGATAGAAATGTGAACCATCGGACATTGCTATTCCTATAGCATCCCCTGTGCCCTCTATTCCTGCCAGTATTCGTAATAGTTGGTTTTCAGATTTTTTACGCTCGGAAATATCCCTGGTTATGGACATGATCATTTCTTTTCCCTGTAAATCAAAAAGATGATTACTGATCTCGGTTGTAATCAATTTCCCTTCCTTGGTAAATTGCACTGCTTCGAAAGTGGCACTTTTATTTAGACTTAATTTTTTCATAACTTCCGGCATTTTTTCTTTGGTTTCTTTGTTAATAATATCCTGTGGACCCATAAGAAGAAGTTCTTCTTTAGTGTAGCCCAGTCTCTGGCATACCACATCGTTTACTTCACAAAAATTACCAGGTAACCCATTATCAATGTGGTGGAGGGATATTCCATCGTTAGCATTATTGAAAACTTCCCTGAACTTCTCTTCACTTTTTTCCAGCGCATGCTGGACCTTCTTCATTGGAGTAATATCCCGAGCAATAAGTTGCACCGCTCCTATTCCCCCATTTTTTACAGGTATGGGTTGAATATTGGTGCTGAAATAGTATTCTTTGCCTTTGATAACGGTTTTACTTTCAATAATACGCCCTGTGCCCGTTTCGATGACTGTTCTTATGCTTTTCATTTGGGAATCGGCCTGTTCCTGGGGAAAGATTTCCCACATGGTTTTTCCCAGGAATTTTTCCTCTTCACATGAGAAGAAAATTGCAGCGCTTTTATTCACCAGGAGAAATTCACCTTGGTAGTTGATCATGGCGATTGGGTCATCTGCGTTTTCAATTAAAATGCGGTACTGGTCTTCACGTTCCTTTAGTGTCAGTTCCATGTTTTTCTTGTAGAATGCGCTTTCCACGGTTAATAAAAGTTCACGGGGGTTATATGGTCTGGATAGACAAATTTGTTTTTCTTTCAAATCTATCCTTTCTGGATCCTTACAATCAGAATTAGAGGTAATTAAAATGCGAGGAATGTTATAAGTACTATTAATGTTATTTGAACCCTCTAAAAAGGTTTTTAGTTCTATGTTTTCCTGCAGTTCTTCATCCATTATGATTAAATCAACTGAATCTAGATCAAGTGATGTTGTATCAACCATATTTGAAGTACTGTTTCCTGAACTTACCTGTTGACCATTTTTTTCACTGTTTGAAATTTCCCACTGGGGATTTTTCCAGTTAAATAAGGTTAATGGTCTGCAATTACCTGAGGAAAGAATTTGGTTGATTTTAAGAGCTTCAGTATCATTATCCATGGCGAGAATTATATTTGTTCCAGACATGGCAATTACCAGTTTTTATTGGTCATACTCTAAGTTATCAATTACTAATGAGAATCAAATGGAAAATTATAATAATGAAAGCTTCTCGAATTTAGTGTAATACTTAATGAAGTATTAGTATCATTATTTTGGTTGGTAATGAATTGGGAGATTAAAGAAAGTCCTAACTTTAAAATTAAGTCGTAATAATCACAAAAATAATATCCTCTATAAAACAGCCTCACTAATTTAGTTAATACCTAACCTATGTACTATTTCATCCCTTTCCTCTTCAGTTCCATGCATAACAGTGTCCAAAGCATCGAGAAACTTTAAATAATCTTTCAAGTGAAAAACTACCACTTTATCCCCTTTTTGGAATTCAGACACATCCTCTTTATCTAATGGTTTAACCATTTTACCAGTGAATCTTCCTGCATATTGCCTGACATCTTTCATCCTCATTCTAAAACCTCCTTTATTCCTATTTAAAGAACCAATTATCAAGTAATCTTATTTTAGGATCATCTTCTGGCATGATAATTCTTTTTTTATGATAAAACTGCTCTGGATCATGACCTAATTTAAATTCGTCCAAATTTTTAGTTTAATCAGTAAGTATGAGTAATTTACTTTTTAAATTTCCATTATTACATTTTGGGCATTTAACTTTGACTTCATCAGGTATTTTTAAAACAACATCATTTGATCCACATTCAGGACATTTCCTAACAGTATCTTTGCCATTTTTACGTTGCCATACCTTAACAATTTTTTGACAATTTAAACAATATAATTTATCAAAATAATCTAAATTCTCGCTACAAACAATCATTGTTAAGTTATCCAAGGTATTCACTGAAAAAGAGCAATTATCACAGTTAATTTCGTTTACAGAACCCATTTAATCCCCACTTGATATTTTAATCTCAAATATTGAATCACTTAAAATAGCATTCCTCCCCTATCTAGTACTGTAACTTTTGTTTTACTCTCTGGATATTTTTCTAAATTTTCACCACACTTATGGCAGAAATGCGCCTTGTATTGGTTCATAGTTTTGCATTTAGGACAAAGTGTTTTAAAACAGGAATTATTGTTCATGTTGTTCTCCCTAAAATTTCTTGATTCGAGGTTATCAAATAGAGGAACTCAATTGAAAATCTATTGATCTGGGAATCATAAAACTATCAGTAGTAAGTAATATATAAATTATATTAAGATAGAATCAAAGTGCGAAAATAATTGATTAATTCACAAAATTCCAAATTATATTTTAATTTTAAATGCAAATAATTGATGATCTGAAGTTGAGTAAAGTGTACTTCGTAATAGTTCCGTATGTTGACCATATTGTCGTAATATTTTTGGACAAATGAATTTTTCAGCTGTAAAAAGTATTGCGATGATATTGTTAAGATAAGTATCATTAACTTAACCGCACTGTTTCTATAATTTTAAAAAAATTGAAAAGTTATTACAAATAGTGGTTAAGTTAATATGATGAAGAATGAAGATGATGATATATTAGAAAAATGGTTTTTAATACGTAATATTAGCCCTGGAACCCAAGAAACCTATATGTTACCTGTTAATGCTTATAAAGCTCTCATGGGGAAAACACTAAATGAATTACTTCTTGAAGCTAAAAAAGAGAACCTATCTAATATTGAATTTATGGATCGTAAAGTAACAATAAACTTACTTTGATTTAAAAAGATGCTTTTAGACGAAGGAAAAGCTCCTAGTACAGTAAATTTATATTTTTCAGCAATAAAATCTTTTTACAAAGCTTTTCAGATTATTTTGCCTGAAATTATGATGGACAAAGGTGATCTTGGTCTTGAAAAAAACCAAGGAAAAAGATTAAAGAAGAAAGATATTATTAAAATGATTGGTGTTGCACCTCCTCTGAAAAGAGCACTGATTTATTTAATGGCATTAAGTGGTATGGGCCAGTAAGAAGCCCGTAATCTTACTATAAAAGTCCTTTTAGATTCTGCAAGTGAAGCTATGATGTTGACATGAAAAGTCTAAATGATCTTTATTCTCATGAAGAACTAATTCTAAAAGAGGTTTTAGTTCCTACAATTAGAAGAAAAAAAGTTAAATATCGTCACCAGACTTTTTCGCCACCTGAATTAACTCGTGAATTAATTAATTATTTAAAAGAGAGGTGTTACGGGAGAAATGAAAATATTAAGGTACATAGTATCTATGATAAAATTTTTGTTAATAAACATGGTGGAGAACTTAGCTGTGATAGTATTGTAACTAATTTTAGAAGAACAGGTCAAGAAGTTGGTTTTACTAAAGAAAATGGTAGTTATGCTTTTTGGAGAAGCCATGCCATGAGAAAATATTTTATCAGTAAAATTATCAATAAAACCGGTGAAAAAATAATTGCAGATTATATGGCACGTCATAAAATAAGTGAACAGGACCGTACTTACTGATGGCTAATCCAGATGATTTGAAGAAATTATATTTAAGAACTCTTTCTCTTCTTTCCATTGATAATGCTAAAGTAAGGGATGTTGACAGTGATGAGCTTAAGACTATGGGGGCGGATTCAAAAAGGAAGGATGAAAGGATAGAAGCTTTGGAAAAACGTCAAGAGGATTATGATAAACAACAGGTTTTTATTGATAAATTATCGCAAGAAAAAGATTTTAGGGAAAGGTACTTGGATTTCATAGAAAAAAATCAAAAAAATATATCATAACTCATTTTTTATATTGAATTAAATTTTTTTTATAGGAATTTAAATCTGTAATTAGTTCGTTCATGTTTTGGTATCTGTCTTTTTTTTGTTTTTCTAGGCATTTCATTATGATTGGTTCTATATTTTTGGCTTGTGGGTTGTATTTGGTTATAGGGTCAGGTTTTTGGTTTAAAATGGCTTCATAAATGTTTGGAGTGTAGTCTGCTAGTGGTGGTTGGCCTGTGAGTAGCATGTAAGCGACGCCTCCTAATTGGTAGATGTCGGTTCTTTCATCGCCTTTACCATATTCGCTTGAGATTTGTTCTGGGGCTGCATATTGGGGGGTAAATCCGGATAGTGTGACTGATTTGTCGGTTTTCAATTTACTTAGTCCCCAGTCGCTGATTTTTGCTTGATTATTTTTCATTAAAATGTTAGAAGGCTTGATATCACCATGAATTATATTTTTACTATGGGCATATTGGAGACCTGCAGCTACACCGCATATAATGTTTATAGCTTCAGATAATTCTCTTTTTTTTTCTTCTAATTGATCTTCACAATATTCCATTTCAATATAAGGTGTCTCAATAATGTTCACATCATGTAATTTCACAATGTTGGGGTGGTTAAGAATAGTCCAGTTGGCTACTTCTTTAACAAAAGTTTTTCCTGTTTTTTCCTTGTGTATTTTGGGTATTTTTATTGCATATTCTTTTTTATCATCTATATTGGTGACGCGATATACCCATGCGAATCCACCTTCACCAATATATTTTGTATTATAAAATATATCTTTAAATCTCTCTGAAAAAGCGTCAATAGGAGTTTTAGGCCATCCTTTAATATTATTATATTCGTTAATAGTTCTTAAAATTACTATACTTGGAATAAGCAATACGAAACCAGTTATGAAACTTGTGATTACTGCAGATTCTACGTAAGGTACACCCCCTTCAATTGTGAAATCCACGCCTAGAGTAGTTATTCCAAATAATATTACAATACCAATCCCAAAGTTAAAAATAATATTTGCATATCTTTTATGCATCCTTTTATTTGATATTAAAGTATTTAAATTTAAAATAGAAATTAAAATCATCCCAGATAGAAAAATAACACTTAATAAACTACTTATTAAATCCAATGATTGTGAAGTTGGAATAAAAATAACAGAGATTATATCTAAGAAAAAAATTCCTGAAAAAAATAATATTATGATATTTAATAATATTAAACGGGAAGTTCTGAATTTTTCCACATATTTACCAATTATTTCATCTTTTTTTATTTGGCCAATTGTAATTAACAAAAATATCAAATAAATAACAATAAATATGCATAAATTTATATAATAATCTCTAGTGAAAATTAAAATTAAATATGGCACTATAATTAGGATGTATCCTTTATATCCTAAATTCATCAGTTTTTCCATAATTGAATTCAAATTTGTCACCTATCGGTGATTTTTTATTAATTTTTTTGATACCTCTTGGATTGATCTTTGTTTAATTGTGTGATTGTAAGTTTGTATTGGTTGAGGTCTTTGATTAATTGGTTCATGTTTTGGTATCTGTCTTTTTTTTGTTTTTCTAGGCATTTCATTATGATTGGTTCTATATTTTTGGCTTGTGGGTTGTATTTGGTTATAGGGTCAGGTTTTTGGTTTAAAATGGCTTCATAAATGTTTGGAGTGTAGTCTGCTAGTGGTGGTTGGCCTGTGAGTAGCATGTAAGCGACGCCTCCTAATTGGTAGATGTCGGTTCTTTCATCGCCTTTACCATATTCGCTTGAGATTTGTTCTGGGGCTGCATATTGGGGGGTAAATCCGGATAGTGTGACTGATTTGTCGGTTTTCAATTTACTTAGTCCCCAGTCGCTGATTTTTGCTTGATTATTTTTCATTAAAATGTTAGAAGGCTTGATATCACCATGTATGATGTTTTTGCTGTGTGCATAGCGTAATCCTTCAGCTAAATCATAAATAATGTTTACACTATCTGCTAGGTCCATTTTTTCCTCTTTGAGTGGTCCGTCACAGTATTCCATTTCAATGTAAGGTGTTTCAATAATGTTTATATTGTGTATTTTTACGATGTTAGGATGATCTAGGAGGTTCCAGTTTGCTGCTTCTTTCACAAAGGTTTTACCTGTATTTTTTTTGTCTATTTTGGGTATTTTTATTGCATATTCTTTTTTATCATCTATATTGGTGACGCGATATACCCATGCGAATCCACCTTCACCAATATATTTAGTATTATGAAATGTGTCTTTAAATCTCTTTGAAAAAGCGTCAATAGGAGTTTTTGGTCGCCCTACAACTTTGTTATATCCATTAATAGTTTGAAGAATAATTATATTGGGTACATAAAATGGAATGCCCACAAGCATACTAGTAAAAACAGCATATAAAGCAATGATGCTGCCTTCAACATTGAAATTTTCTCCCATTAGAGTTATTCCAAAAAATATTACAATTCCCATTCCCAAGAAAAAATTAATATGAGCATGTTTTTTATTAATCCTCCGATTTGATTTTAAATTCTTTAAACACAAAATAGAAATTAATACTATCAACAAAAGTAAAGTAATACTTAACATACCACTTATTAAATCATAAGATGGGTCTGAAAAAGAAAAAAAGAGAACATATAACATGTCTAATAAAAAATATCCAGAATAAATAGTTATAATTATATTTGAAATTATCAAACGGCGAGTTTTAAAATTCTCGACATATTTTCCAATTATTTCATCTTTTCTTATTTTAAAAATCGTAATTGACAAAATAAGAGAAAAAATCACGAGGAATACACATAAATTTATATAATAATCTCTAGTGAAAATTAAAACTAAATATGGCACTACAATTAGGACGTATCCTTTATAGCCTAGATTCATGAATTTCTCTATAATTGAATTCAAATTCATTACCTACTGAAATTTTTTCCAATTTTGTTCCATCAAATTATATTTGCTTATCCATTTTTTTGTTTAGTTCCTGTACTGTTTTTAGCTTGATGAGGGTTAAAATTTCCTATTTTTCTTCTTTGAATGTTATTTCTAAAATATTAGCAACTGTAATTTGATCTCCATCTGATAACTTTACTCGACCTTTAATTTCCTGATCATTTAATTTAGTGCCATTTTTGCTATTTAAATCTGTTAAATAAAACTGTTTATTCTTTTTAAGAATTTTAAAGTGGTGATTACCTATATATTCAAGACTGTCCATATTTAATGTGCCTAAAAAATCTTCTCTACCAAATATTCGTTCGTTATCACTCATTAAACATATTTTGTTATCTGGAAGAATTAATCTAGCCAAAAATTTTTTAGGAGCTAATATTGTTTCTTTAGATATTTTTGGTTTGGGTTTAAGTTTGTTATAAGAATATTCGAAAACAACTCCCACAACTACGGCGAAAATAAATGCATAGAAAATGTCAATCCATTTAGTACTTATCCATTCTGAGAGATTTTGTAAATTCAAAATAATTAAAATTAAAATAACGATAGCAAAAATGCATAATATAAACTTAAATAACAAACTTCTTTTAAGCAATTAAATACACCTTTGAGATATTACTATGGGATTATTGAATTTAGATTATTTTTCATGCATATTATGTTTTAAATAAAATTATATTCCAAAAACTTATGTTATGTTATTAAGTAGTATCATATAATTTAAATATTACTAAATCGAATTTAAGTGATTTCCCAGTGATGTTTAACATAAACAACTAACTAATCTGATAATCTAAAGTCTATTCTTTTTTAACGAAAATTTTTTAGAGTAGGAACTACTTCAATTGTATTATGGAAGTGGGTTATAAAACAGACATTGGGTTAAATAGGGCTAAAAATGAAGATAGCTTTTGTATTGATGTTGATTTATCTTTGTTTATTATTGCAGATGGAATGGGGGGATATAATGGCGGTGAAATAGCCAGTTCTCTGGCTGTAAAAACGGTATATAATTATTTAAAGGAAAAATCTATGTTTAATTATAATAACATCCGTTTTTATATATCTAATGCAATTTATAAAGCTCATAACATTATAAAAAATCATGCTAAAACTGATGATAGATTAAAGAAAATGGGTACTACTCTAGTTTTGGCTCTTTATTTCTCTAATAAATTTTACATAGCTAATGTGGGGGATAGTAGAGCTTATGTCATAAAAAAGGAGGATATTATACAAATAAGTGAAGATCAAGTTTTAGGTAAAGATCTATTAAAAAAAGGAATAATTTCAAAAAAAGATTTTAATGATAAATTTAAACATGTTATAACATACGCATTGGGCAAATCAAATATAGAAATAAATTATAATGAAATAAAATTGGATATCGGAGATTATATACTCCTTTGCACAGATGGATTAACAAACATGTTAATGGATGAAGAAATTTTTAGAATTATCCATAGGACTAAGGGGAATACCCAAGCTAAATGTGATAAATTAATTAAAAATGCTATTGAAAAAGGAGGATCAGATAATATAACTCTTATTTTAGTACATAATAATTAATATTTATTTTTCATTTTATTCGTTGCGATTACTGGTTTAAGAGATAACCTTAAATCTTCTGTTTTTTCTTCCAATTTTTTGAATTTCCTAATACAATAGTTAGTTGGTAAAAAAACTCTTTTTTTGTAATCATATTTAATCAATCCGGAGTCACGAAAATGTTTATATATTTTTTGAATGTGTAATCTCCCCTTTTCCCAGTCTAGACTTCAATAAAACCGATTATCGCACTTTTCTGAATTTGTTCAACATCACCAAAAGCCAGAATAAACTGTTCAGTTAAGTCATGGATCTTGGGATCGTCAACATCAACCACTACTTTCCAGGAAACACCTCCATGTACTGGTTCATTTCAAAGAAAGTAACAAAATGCACATCCTTACCACATTTTTCATAAAAAATCAATGCTTTTTCTATCTCTCCATGTAAATTACCCCATATTTTCCCTTTATTTCTTTTTTCAACTCCTTTTTTGAATATTTCATATGTTTCTCGATTGATTGGGGGCATCCGTATTTTTTTCATGGTGCCTCCAGCTGGATGCGAAAATGACATTTTCCTTTTGGATTTTTGGAGAAAATGTCATTTTCTCCTGCAGAATCTGTATATATATAAATATATATTGATATTTTAGTAAATAAGTAAAAAACTAAAGAAATCGTTTTTTTGGAAAAAACGGCCAATGAATGATTTTTAAGAATTCTGTTTTTGGTTTCTAGCCGAGGCTCGTGGGGGTAGTGGTTGACGTTGATGGTCATGTGAAAATCACTGTCTAGGTTGGTTCAGTGACACACCAATCATCCTCTTGAAACATTTTTATCTTTATTCAAACGTGCATCAATCTCTAAAATTTGTTTGATTGTTTTTAAATACTTTGAGGGGTTTTTTAAGTCTTTTTCTTCTTCATAGATCTTCTTAAGTTCAGAAATGAATTTACTCATATCAGACGGTGTGAAGACATACCGTGGGTTTACTTTCAATATCCTGAGGAGATCCTGAGCCTGATTCCAGACCATTTTCAGATGGTTTCTGAATGGTGTTATGATACTTTCAGGTGATCTGGATCTCAGAAGAGATCTTTCAATTTTCATTTATGTTGAAGGAGATCTGATCCTGGAAGTGTGTGAGAACATTGAAGTTTTTAATGAAAAAATTGAAAATTTTCTGAATTTTATGAGGAGCACTGAGTTAATAGGAATCAGATGATTTTTATCTTTTTTTGGGGGGGGTGATTTAAATGGCTAATGAACTATTAACAATTGAATTATCAGATTTTTCGAGCATAATTGAAGAATACTTATTGGATCTAGAAATAAGGAATTATTCCAAACGTACTATTGGCACATATAGTTCAATTTTAAATAATTTTCATGAATTTTTAAAGGACAAACAAGAATTAAAGTACGAAAAAGATCTTTTAATCCAATTTAAGGAGTATATTCTTTATCTTAAACGTGATAGGGAAGTTTCACAGAACTATGTTTATCTGGTAACTGTTGTTTTGAAGAAATTTTTAGCTTTGCAGAAGTTGATGCGCTTATAAATGTGAAAGCTCCTAAAGGACCAAAAGTCTGCCTAAAGCACTTAATGAAGAAGAGATATAAATTCTCCTAGAAACTCCTGATAGATTTGATACTGGTTCAAGCAGTATCTATTCTGAATCGGTTAAAGTTAGAAATAAATTGATTATTTCTCTTTGTATTCATCTGGTTTGAGAGTTTCTGAATTAGTTAATTTAAAAGTTAAGGATTTAGATCTTGATGAACGAACCATACATATCCGAGGAAAAGGTGAAAAGGATAGAATTGTCCTTTTTGACTATGTCACTAGGGATTTAATTAGGGTTTATCTCAAGGATATTGATGGCAATAATGAATATTTATTTGTTAATCGTCAGGGGAATTGTTTAACAACCCGATATATTCAAAAAATGATAAAAAGATATGCACAACTTTCAGGTATAAAAAAGAAAGTGACTCCACATATTTTACGCCATTCATTTGCAACCCACTTATTAAAGAATGGTATGGACATAAGAGTTATACAAAGATTATTAGGACATTCTAACTTAACAACGACTCAAATTTACACCAGTGTGGACATGGAAACTCTAAAAAGCGATTATGATCGTGCAAAGTTGATTTAATTTGATTTTATTTATTTTTTAATATGTACTGTATGAATCTTATGGAAAATTATAAAAATTGGGGTATTGTATCATGTGAGATAGGTTATAGTGTTGATAATGAAGTTTCTTGAGGATTTTTACAGATTAAACACTAGTTTTTTCTATATTGGAATAAATTTTCTAGTAGTTAAAATAGTCAACTATTTATGATTTGAAGTTAAGTATTAGTGTACTTCGTAATAGGCACGTTTAACGAAGTAAAATTATGCTATTTTTATGCTATTTTTATTAATACTGTATTTTGTATATCCATATCACAAAAATGTAGAACTACCTGTGTTTAGATGACTTGGGTTATATTAGTTGATTATTTTACACGGGTTTCAACATTTTTTATGAAATTGGGTTTTATGGTAAAATTTTCACTGTTAAACCCAATTGAATTATTCATTGAATAATGAAAATTAATTAAAAAAAAGATTTGATTATATCTTAATAAAACTCTATTAACTCACAAATATTAATAAAGCAATAAATATTACCGGTCTCGTTTTTTATATTCCTGGTAACTCTCCGGGAATCGTCCCAGGGCATGATCCCTCAAGCCACGTCTTTCGAGATCTGCTATGACCTTAGCTCGGAATTCAAGCTCTTTATTTGCATCATCCAGGTGTCCCTTGGTTATAAAAAGTCGATGTTCTGTTTTATGATGTTTCCACTGGAGGTCCATGTAATTATTCAGTTTCAAATCCAGTTCTTTAAGCTCGAAATCTTTTATCTGCTTTTTGAGTAGTTTCTTCTCTTCAATCACATCCAGTATGATTTCCTGGTTGTTGGTCACCTTTTCCTTTAAGAATATTATCTCCGATTCTTTTTTAGCTAATTCCATTTCCAACTCTTTAATTCGAACTTTATCATTGGATGATACTTTTTTCCCTTGATGATCATCATTGGGATTTTGAGTTAAAGATAATGATTCGGGGGATTGTTCGTTTTTTGTATTCTCCTTTTTCTGGATAGGATTGTCTTTCATGTAAGTCTCCTATAAGATTTTAATGAGTTATTAGTATAAATTGCCCAAGTCTTTTTGCATAATCATTTCCTTTTTGTATAATTATTGTATGCACGATTATATGAAATAGCACATCTTTTCCATCAGTTATACTGATAATCTTGTTGTATTAATACCACAAAAAAATATTATTTCAAGTTTTCACTCAGAAAAAATTATTTAACAGTAACCATTAGCTACTACTTTCGATATTTGGAATATTTTTTAAGATGATCGTCAATTTACTATTTGTACTGATTTTTAAAAGCCTTAAAATAAAAGTATAAATGTTAAATTATTATATTATTATAAAATTATATTCATTAATTATTATGTAGAGGGCTTAGATCATGAATATGAATAACCAAAAAGCAATCGTATTTTTATTATCCGTTATTTTTGTATTATCTACTTTTTCGGGGGCAGTATCAGCTACAATGGGTGGTACTAATCAGGGAAGTGATGTTTTCGCTTTTATAAATGATACTTCGCTAAATTATACTACATATCATAATAATTCTACTTACATTCATTCAAAAATAATTACAAAAGAGACACTACCAGACAACCTTGCTTCAGAACCCACAGATCAGCAATTTAAGAAACAGAAAGAGGGCCTCGAAAATTTGCGAACAATTAGCACTAAAGGTCTTCCTCCTAAAAGACCTGATGAACTGGTGGCAATAAATATAGAGAGAATGCACTCTATGATTAAAACTGCTAAAACCAAGATAACTCGTATTTCATCATCATTCTATAAAAAAATCTTCAAGTAATTAAAATTGAGTAGTTAAAATATTAATTCTATTAATTTTTCATTAATTTTAAGGATTTAATTAAGTTTATGACTCTGGAAGGCTATAATCAATACTCAATGAATTAAGGAAACTCCACTCAGTAAAAAGTGGAAACACATGTGGAAAACTCGTAATTTGGAGGTAAAATCATGCCAGTTATAACCATAGATGCTCCTCCCATGAACAAGGAGCAGAAAAGGGAATTAGTAAGTTCATTTGCCAGAACCGCCAGCAAGGTATTAAACCTTCCAGTTTCGGCCATGGTGATCATAATCCGGGAAGTAGAATCAGAGAATGTGGGGACCGGAGACATCCTGCTCTGTGATCGTGAACACTAATGAACCATACACCCCGGTGGAATTTGAAAATCCTGATGAAAATAAAAAATTTATCTTTCAAATTGAAAGATCTCTCAATTTAAAAGGATTTTTCAATTTTGTAGACATTTAAATTTAGCGTAAAAATCCAATTTAATACATAAAAAAATTAGTATTGGCGATAAAAATGTCCCTTAACCCTTCCCCAGAATCCGAAAAAACCCAAAACCATCTCAAATATGAAAAAAGCCCTTATTTACTTCAACACGCAGATAACCCTGTAGACTGGTATCCATGGGGTGATGAAGCATTTAATAAGGCTAAAAATGAAGATAAACCTATATTTTTATCAATTGGTTACTCAACCTGCCACTGGTGTCATGTCATGGCCAGGGAGTCCTTCCAGGACCCTGAAATAGGTGATCTCCTAAATCAGGTCTTCGTACCAGTTAAGGTTGACCGGGAGGAAAGACCTGATATAGACAGTGTCTACATGACAGTTTGTCAAATGATTACCGGTAGTGGGGGATGGCCACTCACAGTTATCATGACTCCTGACCTAAAACCATTCTTTGCAGGGACTTACTTCCCCAAAGATACAGGTCCCAGGGGAACAGGCCTCAGGGACCTTATCTTAAATGTCAAGGATTTATGGGACAACAAGAGGGGTGATCTGGTTAAATCAGCCGAAGAACTAACCAGCTCACTCCAGCAGATATCTAAAGGCCCAATACCTCAAAGTTCAAAAGGGACCCAGGGATTTCCAGAAAAATCAAGACAAGAATTAGGTGAAGAAATTTTAAAACAAGCTTACCAGTCACTCAGTGATAACTTCGATGAAAAATACGCAGGATTTGGGAATAATCAGAAATTCCCCACACCCCATCACCTGCTTTTCCTTTTAAGGTACTGGAAACATACTGGTGAAGACTCTGCTTTAACCATGGTGGAGAAAACACTGGATGCCATGAAGAAAGGGGGAATTTATGACCATGTTGGTTTTGGTTTTCACCGTTACACTGTAGATCGCCAGTGGATAGTTCCACACTTTGAAAAAATGTTATATGACCAGGCCCTCCTGGCAATTGCATACACTGAAGCCTTCCAGGCCACAGGAAAAACCAGATACCGGGAAACAGCTGAAGAAGTTCTTGAATACATTTTAAGGGACATGAGATCACCTGAAGGTGGATTTTATTCTGCTGAGGATGCAGACAGTGAAGGGGAAGAAGGTAAGTTCTACCTGTGGAGTCAGGATGAAATCATGGACCTGTTAGGTTCTGATGAGGGAACCCTTTTCTCGGAGATTTACTCAGTTTCAGAGGAGGGCAACTTTAAGGATGAAGTTACGAGGACTAAAACGGGTAAAAACATACTTCATAGATCCCAAAACTGGGATGAGCTTTCAAAAAAACTGGGAATTTCCTCAGAAGAGTTATGGTGGAAAACAGAAACTTCAAGAGAAAAAGTATTCCAAACCCGAAAATCAAGGATACATCCTCATAAGGATGATAAAATACTGACTGACTGGAATGGACTGGTCATTGTAGCCTTAGCACTGGCAGGTAACTTATTCGGTAGAGAAGATTATTTAATGGCAGCTGGAGATGCGGTGAAATTCATAATGACCAAACTGCACCACCAGGGAAGACTAAAACATCGCTGGAGGGATGGTGAAGCTGCGGTGGATGGTAATCTTGATGACTATGCCTATCTCATATGGGGATTACTGGAACTTTATGAGGCTACCTTCCAACCAGAATATCTTGAAATTGCCCTTAAACTAAATCAAACCCTTCTGGAACACTTCCTGGATCAGGATAATGGTGGGTTCTATTTCACCTCAGATTTCACTCAGAAAATCCTGGTAAGACAAAAAGAAGCCTATGACACAGCATTACCATCTGGAAATTCAGTGCAGATGATGAACCTTGAGAAAATTTCTTTAATAATTGATGATATGAAAATCAGAGAGACTTCTCAGGGGTTGGAATCCTATTTCGCACCAATGATAACACAATCACCCTCTGCATTCACCATGTTCCTATCAGCAATAATCCTGAAGGTAGGTCCTTCCTTCCAGGTTGTAATCATTGGAGAAAAAGACAGCCCGGACACCCAGGTATTGTTAAACACCATCAAAAAAGAATACCTACCCAACGTGGTTTTAATCCTCAAATCAAGTGATGATTCATTAATTAATCAGATTACCGGATCTCTGGAACATAAAACTATGGTTAATGGTCAGGCTACAGCATATGTATGTGGCAATGGCACCTGCCATGCTCCAGTAAACAATCCAGATGATTTAATCAATATTTTAAAATGAAATACGTCAATTGGGAAATCCTTAATTGGATCAATTAATTATTCCGGAGGTAAAGGAAATTATTCCTGGGGTAACGGAACCAGTTTGGAATATAAAAACTTAATGTTACGATTTAAGAGGCGGGAAAGTTCCCTCATCCTCCCTGCATCCCCCTCCAGGATAAAAAGTTCCAGGCACTGGTTTTCCTGAAGATGACTGTGTATCTGGGTGTTGATAATATCCTCAAAATTATGCTTGATCTGGGTAACCTTATCTTCTGATTTTTTGGGATGGATTAAAATAAGTATGGAATTAATATATCCTTCTAAATTCTTTTTTTCATCGTTATCTGCGATTAAAAGCCGAGTACTGGCTCTGAATATTTCAGAACGGCCAGAAAATCCAATATCATCCTTCAGAGCATCAATTTCATCTAAAAGTTTTTCACTGAGGGATACGCTAATTATGGCCATGCCCATAGTATTAATAAATTAATATAAAAACCTTGTTAATTTTTATTAAGAAAATTTATAAATATTAATAAAACTATATGATATTACATAAAATTATACCTAAACATGATTTTCTTTAAATAACGAATCATTCATGGTGTCAATTATTATGGAACGAAAAAAAATTCTCATTATTTTAACATTGATATTACTCCTTATTTTAATGGCATTTACCATTTATTTCTACAATTCCACTGGAAACTCCAATGGATCATCTGATGGAAAAATAGGAGTTGTGGTAACGGTGGGGCCCCAGGAAGAGTTTGTAAAACGAGTAGGTGGGGACAAGGTGAATGTAACGGTGATGGTACCACCGGGTGCAGATCCCCATACCTACGAGCCCCTTCCCAGCCAGATGAAGCAGGTTCAGGATGCCCAGATCTACTTCCAGGTTGGGTCAGGCATAGAATTCGAACTCACCTGGATGGACAAGTTGACCAGTATGAACAGTCAAATGAAGGTGGTCAACACCTCTGCAGGCATCCAACTAATCCCTAACACCGCAGAGCAAGAATCAGGTAGCGACCCCCATGTGTGGGTTTCACCCAGAAATGCTAAAATCATGGTGGAAAATATTTACCAGACCCTTGTGCAGGAAGATCCTCAAAATAAAGATTATTACACTAAAAACAGGGATGAATATTTAAAAGAACTGGATGATCTGGATAAAAATATAACCCAGACCATGTCTGGTAAAAACAATACTAAAATAATGGTTTACCACCCTGCCTGGGGATATTTCTGCAAGGATTATAATCTCCAGCAGATATCTATAGAATCACAGGGAAAAGAACCCACACCCCAGGGCATATCCAATCTGGTTGATCAGGCACGCCAGGATAACATAAAAGTTATATTTGTCAGTCCGCAGTTTTCAACCAGTAATGCACAGGTAATTGCCAACGAAATAGGGGGAAAAGTGGTTATAGCAGATGATCTAAGTGAAAACTACCTTGAAAACATGAAAAAAGTGGCAGAGGCATTTGCTAATAGTTAAATTTTTATTAATGGTTTATAGTAATCTGGGGTTTGAAATAATTTTAGAAATAGACCGATAATATTCTCAATTAGTGTATTATCCAACATTAATTAATCCAACAATCATTAAATCCAATAAATAAATTTACAATACAACAATAAATTAACGATTATAATTGCACTATAATGATTATAATCTCCTAAATATTTCGAAAAAATTATTTTAAAGTAATAATGAGGGATAGACACAGGATATGTGGATAAAATGGTTATAAATGCAGTTGAAATGGAAAATGTATCGGTAACTTTCAATAGTCTGCCTGTACTCACAAATATCAACCTTAACATTGGGATGAATGACTTTTTAGCCATAATAGGCCCTAATGGTGGGGGTAAAAGTACCCTCATTAAGGTTATATTAGGACTCACAAAAGCTGATCATGGTCAAATTTCAGTATTTGGAAAAAAGCCTGGAAATCCCCATAACCCCATTGGTTACCTCCCCCAGCATGTATCATTTGACCCTGATTTTCCCATAAATGTCTTTGACACTGTCTTATCCGGGAGGTACCATGGTTTTTTCAAAGGGTACTCCGATGAAGACCGGGAAATGGTGGAAAAAGCCCTGGAAGAAGTGGGTATGATAAAGCTTCAGGAACGTCAGATGAGCCGACTTTCAGGGGGGCAGATGCAACGTGTTTTCATTGCACGGGCACTGGTAAGGGAACCTAAACTCCTGCTTCTGGATGAACCCATGGCCAGCATAGACCCTGAAATGCAGAATTCATTCTATAAACTGTTATCCCGACTTCGAAAGAGGATGGCCATAGTCCTGGTAAGTCACGATGTAGGGGCTGTTTCCACCCAGGTGGATAACATTGCCTGCTTAAATCAGAAACTGTACTACCATGGGCCTGTGGAAAACTCAGGAGGGGGATTGGAAGCTGTCTATAACTGCCCAATTGATCTTATAAGTCATGGAATTCCCCACAGAGTTTTAAAAAAACATTAAAAGCTTCTAAAAATACTTTATACTTATAAAAAAATCCAATTAATTCCATGAAAATATTTTTAATTAAAGTTAAAGGAAATGAAATATCTTTAATTAAATTCTAAGAAATAAATTACCTTTAATTAAAGTTTAGGAAAATGAAAATATCATTAATTAAGTTTTAGGAAAAATAACCAATATTTACATCTGGAGTTTGATTTAATTGACTGGAATACTTGAATACACTTTCATGCAGAATGCATTCCTAGCCGCAGTTCTGGTAAGTGTGGCCTGTGGATTGGTGGGGACCTACGTTGTTGTTAAACGAATAGTCTTCATCAGTGGGGGAATATCCCACGCAGCCTTCGGGGGAATTGGACTGGGATATTTCCTGGGAGTAAACCCCATACTGGCGGCAATACCATTCAGCGTAGTATCCGCCCTGTTAATGGGATTAACCAGTAAAAAGGTTAAAATCAGTGAAGACACAGCTATTGGTATACTTTGGAGCCTGGGAATGGCTATTGGAATTATATTCATTAACTTAACTCCAGGATACGTTCCGGATCTTATGAGTTACCTTTTTGGAAGCATACTCACCGTTCCAGTTAATGACCTGATTATAATGTTCATTTTAGATGTTATAATTATCATCATGGTTCTTTTATTCCAGAGAGAATTCCAGGGCATCTCCTTTGATGAGGAATTCAGTCAGGTGATGGGTATCCCAACCACAGCTATTTATCTTCTCTTATTATCCATGGTGGCATTATCAGTGGTGGTTATGATTAAAGTGGTGGGAGTTATTCTGGTAATAGCCCTTTTAACCATCCCTGCAGCCATCGCTAAACAGTACACCTATAATCTGGGGCGAATGATGATCTTATCGGTGGTCCTGGGAATGATACTCACCACAGCCGGTCTTTACCTGTCCTACCTTTTCAACCTGGCTTCTGGAGCAACCATTGTCCTGGTTCTGGGATTGGGATTTTTAGTTTCAGTATTAATCCAGAAATTAATGGAATAATACAATATAGAATAGAAATTAATGGAATAATGCAATACATAAAATCCAGAAATTAATGGAATAATAAAATACAGAACATAATCAGGAACAGTGTAATTGAAATTAAAAACAGTGAATTCTTAATTGAAAAATAAATTATTATAAAAAAAAGAGTTGGATGAATTATTTTTTAAATGATTTAACTCCATCAGATGTGGCAATTAGTACCTGGTCAGCAATCCCTGCGAATATACCATTTTCCACCACACCGGGGATACTGTTAAGTGCTACTTCAAGTTCATGGGGTTTAGGTATCTCCTCAAACTGAACATCCACCACGAAGTTGTTATTGTCAGTTATAACTGGACCATCTTTCATCTGGGCCATCCTAAGGGAGGGCACTCCACCTGCAGTTTTAATCCATTCTGTCACTGGACGGTAAGCTGATGGTATGACCTCCAGTGGCACTGGGAAATCTCCAAGTTGTTTAACCTCTTTGGATTCATCAACAATAACCAGGAATTTCCCTGCTGCAGAGTCAACGATCTTCTCTAAGGTGTGAGCTGCTCCTCCACCTTTTATAAGGTTTAAATCAGGATCTACCTCATCTGCACCATCAACAGCCAGATCAGGTAGGTGTTCATCAAGGGTGGTTAAAGGTATTCCACAATCCCTTGCCAGGAAAAAGGACTGATAAGAGGTGGGTATTCCCATAAGTTCAAGTTCCTCTTCTTTGATCCTGTCTCCCAGTTTTTGAATAAAGTAATGGGCAGTTGATCCAGTTCCCAGGCCCAATACTTGTCCGTCAGAGACCATCATTGCTGCTTTTTCGGCAACTTCCTTTTTAGCATCATCTACCAGCTGGGCAGCTTCCCAGGCAACTTCTTTTTTCGGATGCATATATTATCTCCATTTAACTTGAAATATCAATTTGATTAACAATGTAATTTAGTCGTTTATTATAGAAAATACAGTTAAAACTCTATTATAAATACAGTTAGAACTCCATTATAAATTATTCAGTATGAACATAATTTAAGTTTTTCGGGGTAGTTACCCTTTAATTATTGATTTTACTCTGAAATTATAAGGTTTTTCATAAATTATTGGTTTTACTCTGAAATTATAAGGTTTCTCATAAATTATGGTGTTTTATAGTCTTAAATAAATTTAATACTCATTTATTTTAATACCTGAGCATGACCACACTGAGGTCAAGTCCTTTAGGACATTTTTCACTGGTTTTTCCCATTTTCTTTGCGATTTTACATTTATCTTCAGGGTAAAGTCCCTCTGGAAAGCAAAGCTCACGCAGTGAACACTCTTCATCACATTCAGGGGGACTGAAAACAATATTAGAACCTTCAAATGCGCGTTTAGAATTAATAGCAGCTTTTATTATGGCTTTGTCCACGTCTACCACTTTAACCTTGCCACTATCATGGACCATACAGGGATGTTCTGTGTTTTTAACCTCTCTGATACGGTACATTCTACCCTCTTCCAGGGATTCAATACAGGTTGCTTTGAAGCGGCAAGTATCACACTGGCTGGCTGCCCCATAATGCATGAATTTAAGTCCTTTTTCTGCTAAATTGTTTCCGATGAGGGTTATCATTATCTATCCACTCCATGGAATTAAAAGTCTCCCTGCCCCTTATTAAATAATCAATATTAAATTTAGTTTTGGATTTCAATTGTTTGAGGTAATCTCCCATATACTTTTTGAGGTAATCTCCTATATCATTTGTAATCTCTTAAGTTCATTGGTGTAATATTAATAAATTTTAAACATTAATTTATTCAATTACTCCTGTTTTGCGTGCCAGTTTGACGGCTGCAGCTTCAGTAAGCCCCCTATCGCCCAGGATAGTATAACGCTCCTTGCGAATGTTGTGGGCCTTCATAAGAGCTTGAATAATATACTCTGGTTCTATTCCAAGTTCTTGAGCATTTACTGGGGCTTTAATGGTTTTAAGGGTGTCACGGATGAATTCCCAGTCACCACCATGTAGGTACATCATCATTATAGTTCCCACTCCACATTGTTCACCGTGGAGAGCGGGTTCTGGTGCTATAATGTCCAGTGCATGGCTGAATTTATGTTCAGCTCCACTGGCTGGTCTGCTGTTACCTGCAATGCTGATGGCCATTCCACTGGATATAAGGCCCTTGACCACAATGGCTGCACTTTCAATAAGGCCCTCTTTTATATGCCCTGCAGCTTTTATAGTTGTTTCAGCCGTTATAAGAGATAATGCTGCTGCAGAATCACTGTAATCTTCATTTAACAATCTGTGTGCTAGTTTCCAGTCCAGGACTGCAGTGTAGTTAGAGATGATATCCCCACATCCTGCTGCTAAAAGGCGAAATGGGGCCTGACTGATGATCTGAGTGTCTGCTACAACTCCTATTGGTGGTTCTGCTGATAAGGAAACACTCCCGCCCTGATTTTTAATGGAAGCGCGGGGAGATGAAATACCATCATGAGAAGCAGCAGTGGGAATACTCACAGAGTGAGTTCCAGAACGAGTTGATGCCATTTTGGCTACATCAATCACTTTCCCCCCACCAACTCCCAGAACAGCACTCATATTTTCCATATGATCCTGAACTTCTTCCACTTCATCCATGGATGGTTTTTTAATTATAATAGTTTCAACATCAAAATCATGATCCTGGAGACTGCTGATAACAGATTCCCCAGCTATTTTCATTGTTCTGGGTCCACTGGCCACCAGTACTCTACCACTGAGCTTTAAATCCTTACAGATTGATCCAGTTTCTTTGAGCACTCCGGGTCCGCTGTGGATCTCCCGGGGTAATTTTACCCGATTAAAATCCATGTAAATCTCCTTTTATAAGATCCATTGTATTATGCTTCCAACAAATGAATTAAATGCTACTGATTTCTATTCAGCCATTTAAATGATTTTTTGATCCTTCAACGAATGAAATATTTCCCTTAATTTCATTAATTTTTACTGAATTTCATTAAATTAATTAAAATATCCATACTAATCTTTAGGTTAACAGATAAAATAATTTTTGATTTTATCTCCCATAATCATAACGATGGTTAGTTGGGTAAACCGAAAAATATAATGTAATTATAAGTTGTCCTGATTTACATTATGGTCATGGTTTCAGTGGGATAAGATGATCTTAGTGGGATAAGTTTTTGTAAAATCACCCATTTCCCAACTCATTCAAAACATTTATTATGGCCCAATATTAAACATTAATCGTTAACATTTATTTGAATACTTTTGTAAATTTAATCTACAGATGTAAAACAGAAATAGAGATATTAGTAACATATAAATTAGGAATAAGAAAGAATAAGAAGTCCCTCTTTTATATAATATGATTAATAATTGTTAGTAAAAATTCAGATAAATAAGAACTGTTAGTTAAAATTCAGATAATTAAGAACTGTTAGTTAAAATTCACATATAAGAATTGTTAGTTGAATGAATCAAAAATTGTTAATTAACTGCAGATCATTTTATTCTATTTAAAAAAAATCAAATTATCAAATTAAGTAAATTATGGTGAAGAAATGTCCGAATTCAGTGAATGGTTCCATAATATCCTGGAAGAAGCAGAGATAATCGACACAAGATACCCAATTAAGGGAATGCATGTGTGGCAGCCTCAGGGATTTAAAATCAGAAAATATGCTCTTTCCCTGCTTAAAGAAATTTTAGATGAAGATCACGAAGAAGTACTCTTCCCAATGCTCATACCAGAAGATGAACTGGCTAAAGAAGCAATACATGTTAAGGGATTTGAAGAGGAAGTTTACTGGGTAACCCATGGAGGTTTAACACCACTTAATAAAAAACTGGCCCTCAGACCCACCAGTGAAACAGCCATGTATCCCATGTTTGCATTATGGGTACGCTCCCACACCGACCTTCCCATGAAATTTTACCAGGTGGTTAACACCTTCCGATATGAAACCAAACACACCAGACCCCTAATCAGGGTCAGGGAAATAACCACATTCAAGGAAGCCCACACCATCCATGCAGATTCTGAGGGTGCCAGTCAACAGGTGGAAAGAGCTATTGAAATATACAGCTCCTTCTTTGACCAGCTGGGAATACCTTACATGGTTACCAAAAGGCCAGAATGGGATAAGTTCCCTGGTGCTGATTACACCATGGCTTTCGATACACTCTTACCAGATGGTAAAACCCTACAGATAGGTACAGTCCACAACCTGGGACAAACCTTCGCCCGAACATTTGACATCACCTACGAAACAGCAGAAGGAGAACATGAATATGTTTACCAGACCTGTTATGGATTATCTGACCGTGTAATAGCATCAATTATTGGTATTCATGGGGATTCATCTGGACTGAACCTTCCCCCTGCTGTAGCGCCGTACCAGATAGTTATAGTGCCAGTACTTTTCAAGAAAACTGCTCAGGAGGTCCTGGACTTCTGCAACCAGTTAAAGGATAAAATCAAAAAAGCAGGTCTCAGGGTTCACCTGGATGATCGTGATATCCGGGCTGGTAAGAAGTACTATGGATGGGAAATGAGGGGAGTACCACTACGCCTGGAAATAGGACCAAGGGATATAGAAAATAAGAAAATGGTTGTAGTGCGCAGGGACACCTTGGAGAAGGAAATCATTGACTACAATGAAGAGACACTTATCAATGATTTAAACAACATTCTCGGAAACATTACCCAAAATCTCAAAAGTAAAGCATGGGAAAACTTCCAGGAAAACATCCGTCCTGCAAATACACTGGAAGAAGCCAAAAACATCATCACTGATGAACAGGGAATTGTATCCTTCCTGTGGTGTGGGGATGAATCCTGCGGCAAGGAAATTGAGGAGTACGTGAATGTTGATATTCTGGGTGTTAAGGAAGAGGCAACTGAAGGTAAATGTATAAAATGTGGAAAAGATGCCCGTAATGTGGCCCTTCTTGCTAAAACATATTAAATCTCATCTTTAAATCCATTTTAGAAAATTCCAGAAGAAAGAATATTACAACACTATCGAAATTTCAATCCTGAAAAATTCAATCTAAAAATTTTTGCCAAAAATTTCTTAGATTAATTGTGGATAGTCACAGAATAATTCTAAAGTATCAGAATAATTCTAAAGTGGTTGTAACTATCCCTAAAACTTTGATTAAAAATATTAAGTACAAAAATAAGATATAAATAACAATATATTTAAAATCCATCTGGTGTTAAAGGGGTTATATATGAATATACGGGTAATTTTACTGATAATGGTAGTAGTGCTCTTTGCAGCTGGATGTGGGGCCATGAGCTTCCTTTCTGGCGGTGGAACCACACTGGAACAGGCCTATGATAATAAACAGGTTGAAATTGTTCAAAGTACATCTGCCGGGGCTATACCTCACAATGTCACCATAAATAATAATGGAACCAAACCAGTTATGGTGGATAAAGGGACTATCCTCAAAAGTAAAGAATCACAGGACCTGGTTATCATTGATGATAAGAAGTTAAACCCCAACAGCAACGACACTGTACAGGCCTACTGCATAGAACCCGATCAAAAAGCAATTACAGGATCCACACTCTACCCATCAGGAACAGTATCCAACCAGGTCAAACAGATCATTGACACTTCCAACCCTTCAGACCTTCAAAACGCCACCCAATCCCAGATGCAGATATGGATAATTGCCAGTAAAGGGAATGTTGATGTCTATTCTGGGGAATCAATGGCAGTAGTACAGACTCAGAAAACAAAATATTACCTGTTAAAGGAAAAACTGGATACTGCTAAAACAGATTTAATGACCCGATTCAACCTAACTTCAGATGCAATCCAAAATATTTCCTTAACCTCAGATTCAGATAACAGTGCTAACACCTGGATCAGTGACATCAGGCAATGGTTCAAGAACACTCTGGGCATATAAAAATCTGAGTATATGGATGAATTCAGGGTATATATAAAATCCGAGTATATAGATAAATCCAGGTATAAATATGGAGTTACCCTAATATGGATTACCAATGAATTCTGCTTACAACCTTAAACAAATTGATTGACATGACTAAAACATTTGCAATAATCCCTGTTTCCAGGTTTTCTGAGGCAAAAACACGACTATCACCCACTCTTTCACCACTTGAGAGAGAAAACCTCCTCAAGTCCATGTTAATGGATGTTATAGGGGCCATAAGTGGCAGTGTAGATCAGGTAGTTGTTATAAGCTCAGATAAAGATGTACTCAATTTTGTAGCTGATTTAAATGTTACCTGCCTCCCCGAGAAGGGAAAAACAGATCTCAACGGGGCACTAACCCAGGCTGTGGAGTGGTGTTCTAGCTATGCCAGTCAGGTGCTTATTGTACCCTCAGATGTCCCCCTCATACATCAGGACCAGGTTCAGGAAATGATTGAGCTTTCAGATAAATGGCCAATGGTCATTGCCCCTGCTAAGGGTGGTGGAACCAATGCCCTTTTATGTTCTACCAATGATATTCAGATGAAATTTGGTGATTGGAGCTTTTTCGAACACCTGAAAGAAGCAGAAAATGCAGGGGTCTCCTGGTATATTTATGACTCTTTTTACCTTTCCCTGGATGTGAATACCGCTGAAGACCTGGGAGAAATTATTATACACGGTTTCGGAACACAAACCCGTAAATACCTCAAAAGCATTGGCCTGCTGGTTAAATCAAACCATGGAACTGAACGTTTGATGGTGGAAAGAAAATGATAGCCCTTTCGGTTGCTGGTTTTGACCCATCTGGAGGGGCAGGAATCCTGGCTGATGTGAAAACATTTCAGGCACTGGGAGTATACCCCACTGCAGTTATCACCGCCCTCACTGCCCAGAATGTGAAACATGTGGGTGGTGTGGAACCAGTAAACACAGATTTTGTGGCCAAACAGATAGACCTGATAATGGCTGAGGAAGATATAAAGTATGCTAAAACAGGTATGCTTTATTCCGGAGAGATGGTGGAAATGGTGGCCAGGAAAGTAAAGGAATACCAGTTAAACCTGGTGGTGGACCCGGTGCTGGTAGCTGGTTCTGGTGGAACATTATCCCGGGATGATCTGGCTAAATCTCTGAAAAAACACCTTTTGCCACTGGCAAAGTTAACCACACCCAATGTCCATGAAGCAGAAGTGCTGACTGGATTGGAAATTAAAAATGAGGAAGATGCGTGTGAAGCAGCTTGTGAATTGGCCAAGTTATGTTCTACAGTGGTTACTGGGGGACACCTGAATGGGCGTGATATTTTTTATGAAAACTCTTCAGATGAGAATTCTTTAAATTTTATTGAGGGAGAGATCATTAAAACAACCAACACCCATGGTTCAGGATGCACCTACTCCTCAGCAGTAACTGCTTACATGTTAAGGGGAATAAGCATGGTTGAATCCCTTAAAAAAGCATCCTATTTTACTAAAAAAGCCATAGAAAATGGTGAACGTGGTACTTTGAATCAGATGTGGAGACAAAATCAACCCTAAACCCATCAAGAATCGTGTTCATATATTATTATAAGCTACTGATAGAATCACACTTTATGATTATCACACTTTAAGATTATCACACTTTAAGATTATCACACTTTAAGATTATCACACTTTAAGATTATCACACTTTAAGATGGTATTACTACTTAAGATATAGTATCACTATTTAAGATATAGTAATGCAAATCTTCATGATAAATTCCGGATATTTGAAGCTTTGATAAATAAGTTTTGACAAAATAAAAATAGGAAAAAAATTGAGGTGTGTTCATGGTTTCCAGTGAAGAAATTAGAAGAAGGTTAGAAGCTAAAAGAAGAGGCGAAACATTTTCTGAAGTAAAGAAGACACCCCCATCATCAGCAGCATCGAAAACTTGTCCTGAATGTCAGACATCCAACCCCGAAAGTGCTAAATTCTGTGTGGGATGTGGAGCACCACTGGCAAGAGAAGAAACCCCAACTTCCAGTGAGGTTAGTCCATCATCTCCCAGTGAAGTAACGCCAGCTACTTCTAGTGGAGAAACACCTACAGTTACTCCAACATCAACCGTAGATGATTATAAACAATGTCCTTCCTGTGGTCAGAAAAATAAACCGGATGCCAAGTTCTGTATAATTTGTGGACATAAATTTGAGAAGGAATCCGACTTTGAGAAGGAATCTGCTACAGAAAAACCCCTGGAACCGTTAGTTGAAGTTGTGGAAGAGGAAAAAGAAGTTCCTGTAGCTGAAACCAAACCTAATGTACCACCATCAGAGGATGAGGCTGATTTACAAGAACCTGTAACTGAACAGGAACCAGCTGAAACTCCTGAATCGGAAACTCCAGAAAAATCAGTTATCCCTGAAGTAAAGGTTCCCGAACAGTTTAAGTCCAATAATGTTCAACCAGAAGAAGAAATAGCTCCTGCGGAATCTGCTGAAGTTCAATCCAAGGAAGAAACTGCACCCGCTGAAGATCCTGTGATACGTATTAAAAAAGCCAAAGAACTTCTGGATATAGGTGCAATAACTCAGGAAGAATTTGATAAAATTAAAAACAAATATCTGGATTTGATTTAACCTAAATTGTAGTTTTAACAAATAGGAGTTTAAAAAAATAGGAGAGGTAATGATCCTTCCCTATACCTTTTTTATAAACCCCATACCTTTTTATAAAAATAGAACACATTAAAAAAAGGATAAGGTAATAAAACGTTTTTAAAGAAGTTTAATCTCATCAGCCGATAATATGTTAATTCCACCTTCTTCCAGGGCTTTTATACCAGAATCAACATCTTCTGTGCGCAGTACCACTATGGCATTGTCACTTTTTTTCTCCACAAAGGCGTAAAGGTATTCCACATTAATATCGGCTTTATTTAAAACTCCAAGAAGTTCATCCAGTCCTCCAGGTTGGTCCATAACTTCCACCGCTATGACTTCGTTGACCTTTACCACGAAGTTGTCTGCCTCCAGGGCTTTCTTTGCTTCCTTTGGATTGTGAACTATCATGCGCAGTATCCCAAATTCAGAGGTGTCAGCTATTGAAAGGGCCCTGATATTAACACCAGCATTGGAAAGAACGTTCATTGCCTTTCCCAATCTTCCTTTCCTGTTTTCAAGAAACACAGATATCTGTTTTAATTTCATTCTTTTATCTTCTGACATATCCATTTCATCCCCTGTAAATTTTGTAATATATCCCATTAATTTTATATTATATCTTATTAATCGGATTTTATCTTATTAATTGGATTTTAAGTCCCAGTTATCCTTTATGGTCTTTAAATCAATGGAGACTGAATTAATTCAGTCCTCTCTTGTCAATGACCCTGACGGCTTTACCCTCACTTCTAGGCAGGCTACGTGGTTCCACCAGGGTAACATTCACCCTGAGTCCGATCTCATCGTGTATCTGTTTTTCTATGGATCTTTTAACCTCTTCCACGTGTTTTACTTCATCTGAAAATAGTGCAGGGGATGTTTCCACCTGTACTTCCAGTTCATCCAGATGTTCTGGTCTGCTGGCAATGATCAGGTAGTTTGGTTCCATTCCAGGTATCTTAAGCAGTGCCCGTTCAATCTGGGATGGGAATACAATAACTCCCCTGACTTTGAGCATGTCATCGGATCTTCCGGTTACACGGTCCATCTTTATATGGGTTCTTCCACATCCACACTCGCCCTTACGCAGGACAGTGATATCCCGGGTTCTAAAGCGCAGAACAGGCATACACTCCCTGGTAAGAGTGGTCAGTACCAGTTCTCCCTTTTCACCCTCTGGTAGTGTTTCCAGGGTCTGTGGGTCTAAGATCTCAGGGTAGAAGTGATCATCGAAGATGTGCAGTCCATTTTTTTCCATGCACTCGTTGGCCACACCCGGACCTATGATCTCGGTGAGTCCGTAGATATTCAGGGCATCAATGTCCAGTCTTCTTTCTATTTCATTTCTCATCTCTTCGGTCCACATTTCAGCCCCGAAAACCCCTGCTTTAAGTTTTATGTCTTCTTTAGGGACACCTTCCCTTTCCAGTACCTCGGAGATGTACATTGCGTAGCTGGGAGTACATGTGAGGATGGTGCTTTTAAAGTCCTGGATTATTTCAATCTGGCGCTTGGTGTTCCCGGCGCTGATGGGTATTACAGTGCAACCCAATTTCTGACCGCCGTGGTGTACTCCTAATCCTCCAGTGAACAGACCATAACCGTAACAGTTCTGAACAATATCCTTTTTAGTGGCTCCAGCCATAGAAAGAGCTCTGGCAATCACTTCGCCCCATAATTCCAGGTCTTTAGGGGTGTAACCTGAAACAGTGGGTTTACCGGTGGTCCCTGAGGTTGTATGGATCTCCACAATCTCATCGGTACTAACTGCGAACATTCCAAAAGGATATGCTTCCCTCAAGTCGCTTTTAGTGGTGAATGGTATTTTTTCTATGTCTTTAAGAGTTTGAATGTCTTCAGGAGTTACTCCAGCTTCATCCAACTTCTTCCGGTAGTAGGGTACGTTTTCGTAAGCCCTTCTAACAACATCTTGTAATCTTTTAAGCTGTAATGTTTCCTTTTCCTGGGCTGGCATGCACTCAGCCTTTTCATTCCAGATCATATTCTACACCTCTACTGGACATAATAAACCTTTTAATAACTAATTTATTTAATAACTAATTTTATCACTAGAATAACTTTATAATAGATTCTGAACCTAAAATTTTACCATTTTAGTTCAGACCTATGATTTAAACATTTAATCATCTATTTCATATTACCACTATAAAAGAGATTATATTTATCTATTGTTAATTGACTGGACAACCTTGATCATTATGGCTACTGAACCATGGGGGTTAATTAAAATATTTACAAATATCAGATTAATATAAAAAATACGTTCATAGAAATATATTAATTAATCAATATATTGGATTATTATTTCTGTTATACTAATACACAAATTATATTTTTAATTATAATGGAGTTTAGTTTTTAATTATAACGGAGTTGAGGTTTTAATTATATGGAAATAAGTAGTGAGAATCAGTATATCACACAAACTACTTTTTGCAATTAAACTAAAAAAGAGAAAAAGAAAAAAATTTATTTCTTATCAAAGGAGGCTATCCAGTCGTCAAAGTTGTCCCTGAACTCTTCGATTTTCATGTCCAGTACCCGGCGATTATCCACCAGATTTAAACTGTTTGACAGGAGTTCAATTTCCAGGCGACGGTTGATTTCTTCCCAGTTTACGATGTTCCAGAATGCAGCCACGTAGTCTGGGCGGACATTCTTGTAGTCCAGGTAGTAGGCGTGTTCCCATACATCCAGGACCATTAGAACCCGGAAGTGTGGTATCACGTTTACGTTGTGTTTTTCAATCTGGGTGATGAAAAGTCGGTCAGTTCGTCGGCAGATTGTCAGGGCTGCCCATCCTGATCCTTCGGTACTTATGGCTGCCTGTGAAAATTCCTGTTTAAACCTTTCAATGGATCCGAAGTCCTTTTCAATGTACTTGGCAAGGGTTCCAGTTGGTTCACCTCCACCTTTTGGTGCAGGGGCCATGTTTTCCCAGAACAGTTTATGCAGTGCGAATCCACCCACATGGAATGAGAGTTCCTTGGCCACAGCTTTAACATCAAACTCTATGCCCGGTCTGCTATCAAATTTGTCTAAAATTGCATTAGCCCCATCCACGTATGCCTGATGATGTTTGTCGTGGTGTATCTGGAGTTGTTCCTCTGAGATGTAGGGTTCCAGATCTTTATATCCATAGGGTAGTGGGGGAAGTTCATATTTCTTTTTTGCCATTTTTTATCACCCTTTTTTACTATGCATCTAATAAAAACTTATTAATCCCTATTTTTGGCTGGTTTAATCTTTTTTTCTGATTTATAGCATATATCTTGATTTATAGTATGTATCTCGATTTATGCATATATCCGGAGAATTTTCTGGAAATTTTTTTTATTTACCATTTGTAGTAGTTCCGGTAGCACAGCCACCAGTCAAAGCATTTGTATTCTCCTGGCCTTTTTAAAGCTGTTTCAATATCTGCTGCTGGTGGAATAATCAAACCCTTACCAATGATTTCATTGGAGGGCCAGTTAGCTGGTATGGCTACACCTTTTTCTTCTGCTGTCTGGAATCCTTCAACCATTCTTAGTATTTCATCTAAGTTTCTACCAAGTTCCTGAGGGTAGTATAAAATGGCGCGGATGATTCCTTCAGGATCAATGATGAACACTGCTCTTACAGTGTTGGTGCCTTTGTTGGGATGTATTAAACCCAGTTTATCCGCTACATTACCAGTGTCGGCGATTACAGGGAATTCTATGTCTATGTCAAAGTTTTCTGATATCCACTGTATCCATTTAAGGTGTGAGAAAACCTGATCTACTGAAAGTCCAATGAGTTCGCAGTTCATCTCCTGGAAAAGATCATAACGGAGCTGGAAAGCCACAAATTCCGTGGTGCACACCGGTGTGAAATCTGCAGGATGGCTGAATAAAACAAACCATTTCCCCTTGAATGCTTTAGGTAGTTTCATCATTCCCTGTGTGGTTTGAACTTCCATTTTAGGGAACTTGTCTCCAATAAGTGGCATTCCTTTTCCTTTTTTCTTAATTTTTCTTAGTTCGTAAACTTTTTCTCCCATTGTTTACCCCCTTCAGGTATACTAATGTAGTGTTATTTTTCTTTCTGTTTTTATTTATTTTTTATTATTCAATCTGTAGTACACTGATTGTGATTTTTTCAAATAAAAAAATAATACTGAATCCTCATTGGAATAAAAATATAATCCTGGGAAAAATAGAAATAAAGTGGTTAAGTTCCATGAATTACGCCAGAAAAAGAATCAATTTAGTATTATAGTTAAATCAATTAGCATTTACAGTTAATTAATTCAGCATTTAAGTTAAAAATTGAATTTTGTTTTAAAAAATGAATGAAAATAAAAAAAAGGTTGAGTAAAATATTACTCAGAAGCGGTAGGTGGGTTGAATATTCTTTGTGCTAATTCCTGGTCCAGCATGTAAATTCCACTACCAGATTCTCCGGCTAATTTCACTTTTTGCAGGACTCCACTTGCAGATTCCTCTTCTTCAACCTGCTCAGCCACGAACCACTGTAGGAAGTTGTTGGTGGCATGGTCCGACAGTTCCAGGGCCAGATCAACCAGTCCGTTTATGAGGCCGGTGACCATCTGCTCATGTTCGTACACATGTTCAAAGGCAGCTACAGATGAATCCCATTCACTCTGTGGTTTTTCAATCTCTGCCAGTAGCACACGGCTTCCCCTCTGCACCAGGTAATCATAGAACTTCATGGCATGGCTTAGTTCTTCCTGGGCCTGGACTCGCATCCAGTTGCCAAAACCAGGGAGATCCTGATCTTCAAAGTAAGCCCCCATGGCCAGATATAGATAACCAGAGTAGAGTTCCCGATTCAACTGGTAATTCAGGGCCTCTTCCATCTTCTCATCTAACATGTCTTTTCACTTCCATTAAAACGCATCTAACTGTCAATAAACATATATCCAGTAAATATATACTGTCAGTAAATAATCGGTTTTTTAAAAAATTTATTTTAAATTATTCTTAATCTACTGGTTCAAACAGGTCTTTATCTGCACCACACATTGGACAGACCCAATCATCGGGTAAATCCTCAAAGGCGGTTCCAGGTTCAATTCCAGCCATGTCATCTCCTACTTCAGGGTCGTAGATGTATCCACAGGGTTTACATAGGTATTTTTGCATAATATTCCACCTCTTTTTTAATTAGGTTCATGATTAATTCATGAAATTCATATGTTTAATGAGATTCAGGATACATATGTTTAATGATTCAGGATATTTTAATACTAAGGTATGGATATTTATTCATTACAATGGATTCATTGTGGTATGGATTAAAAAAATATTTAAATTTTAAATAGGAATAAATCGGAATTTCCCTGCACCACACTTGGGACAGTTCCAGTTATCTGGTAAATCCTCAAAAGCAGTTCCGGGAGGAGTATTTGTTCTTGGTTCTCCTGCTTCAGGGTCGTAGATATAATTACAAACCTTACATTTGTATCTTTTCATTGTACATTCCCCTCACTTAAATTGGAATGAAACGGTTTTTGCTGACTCCACAATGGGGACAGAACCAGTTATCAGGCAGGGCATCAAATTCAGTTCCAGGAACAGTTCCATTACGCGGTTCGCCAGATTCAGTGTCGTAAATATAGCCACAAACTTTGCATTTGTATCTGCTCATTTAACCACCTCAATTAAATACTCTATTGTGGAATTTTGTCAATGAATATTTCTGAGTTTATTTAATGGTAATTCCACAGTTTAACCTGTAATTATTATTAATTATTATACTCATCTCTGGTTAATAATCATATGGGTAATGCTGTTAATCTCATTATTTCTTTAATTTCTCCCAAATCTCAATATCTCCGGGAATAACATTAAAAACAGGATTGGGAATGGCTAAATCCCCCTTTTTTGTTAGTTTATTTATTTCCTGATATCTTTTATTGTCCCTTTTTTTGAGTTTTTTCTGAAGGTGTTCCAGTTCATAAGATATCTGGCCACTGGTAACTGGAATACGCTTAGAAGTACGTTCGGTTCCTATTTTTTCATGGTTAAAATTGTATCCTCTTCTGTTTGCTTCCAAATAAACCTGATTTAAGTAGGTATCTAAAAAAAGAATGGGATGGTCCTGTTTCCTGAAACGAATTAGCTGAGGATGATTAGTGTAACCTTTGGTTTTCCCTTTTAGAACTGCCCTGGCAAGTAAACCCTCTCTCCATAGTGCTACTAACCCTTTACTATCCAGATATTCAGGATGAAGGCTCCAAAGTCTCATCATCACACCATTTAATCAATGATTATCCTATTTTTTTAAATTCAAAGTCTTAATAAGATCCTAATGTTATATGTCTTTTGATTAGTAAGTTATTCTTATCCTGTGAAAACTGCCCCTACTACCTCTTATTATTTCCATTATATCCAGTTTAACCTATTAAATTTTAGGTGGTTTGGTGTATGGAGTAAATATAGAAAAAAATAAGTATACATATTACTGATCTATGAATAGTATATTAATAAAATAAAATATTAAGGAGGGGGATAGATTGAAAATACTTCATATTGGATTGTTAGTTTTGATAATTGGTTTGGTGGCGGTATCAGGATGTACATCAAGTAATAATAGTAATAGTAATTCCAATGGTAACGCGTCCAGTTCAAACGCATCAGCTTCTAGTGATGTTAATGTTGTGGTAAGTTATTCCGGTAGTTGGGCTGTTGATGTAAGTGGACCATTTGGTTATCGTTCATTGTCTGGTACCGGAGATCAAACCAATAGTATAGGTAGTGTGACTGGATCTGTAACCGCTGCTGCTCGTAAAACAGAGGGTGGTAATGATCTTTTAACCGTTTCAATAACTAAGGGTGGAAAAACTTTAGCCTCACAAAGTACCTCTGCTCCTTGGGGTGGGGCTACTGCAGTTGCCACTGGCATCTAATTTTATTTTTTTGGGGGAACTGAATAGATTCAAAAAAAAATTTATTTAACCAGCATCACTGGTACTGATATCTTTTTTATGGCACTTTCTGCTACACTACCCATTATAATCCTTTCCAGGCCGGTTTTACCATGGGTGCTTAGTACCACCAGATCTGCACCTGCCTTCTGGGCAATTTTGGCCATATCATTAGTAGGGCTTCCAACAATCAGTATCTCATGAACATCCACATTCATTTCCTTACCCTTTTTTTGCACTTCCCTGAGAATGCCTTTACCTTCTTCTTCCAGCACTTCATAGGGATATATGAGTTTATCATCAATAATGTGAACTGCTACAACTACAGAACCCAGTTTTTTGGCCAGGGCTAATGCAGTGTCTTCAGCCTTTTTAGAATACTCTGATCCGTCAGTTGGAACCATTATGGTGTTAAACATTTTTTTTACTCCTTTTTATTTTTTAGGTGTTAACTATATTTTTTAATATCCAGTTTTTTTAATCCATTTTTTTAATGCAGTTTTAAAATTTTCAATATCCAATTATAATTTATTATAATCAAATTTTATTTTTTTATTCCTGTATCTTTTATCCCTGCATCAAATCCACCATCACTCTATTACCCTTCTTCTTTATTACACTCATATTTTTCAGGAATTCATATTTTTCAGGAATTATTCCTAACACTAGATTCAATCCACTTGCCGGCGATGGTCTCCCACCACAAAGTCCTTTCCACCTAAATGGAGAATGGGGTTCACAGATTCCACATCCAGAAGTCCTTCCTTAAGGGCATCTTCCCGGACACCTACTTTCAAAACCCGACCCACCACTAACTGGTGATCACCACATTCACGGGTAAATTCAACATTACACTCCATATGAGCCACACATTCTTTGATCCAGGGTGGTGTAACTTCAAGGGAATTCATTTCAGTTAATTCTGCTTTTTCAATTTCACTAACTCCCTGGGGGAATTTTTCACCGGTAACCCAGAGTTCATTGAGGATATCAGCGGTCGGGATGTTCACCACGAATTCCTGAGTTTCTTCCAGGTTCTGGTAAGTATGGTGCCGAGCAACCGATGCCACAGCAATTAATGGAGGATTCACAGATACAGGCATGGTAAAAGAGAATGGAGCAGCGTTCACTTCCCCCTTTTCATTCACCGTAGTTACTATTATAGTTGGGCGGGGTGCCAGTACCCGGTAAAAACTTTCTACATCCAGATTTTTAAATTCCATTGAAAAACATCTCCTTTAATTAAATCTCAATTAATTAAATATTATTTAATTGGCATCTATTAAAAATTCAGTTTTATTAAATTCAGTTATATAAAAAACTAATTAGGATGTTAAAATTCAGTCTATTAAATTAAATGTATATATAATCTAATTTTTATTCAATTCAAACAATATTCTATTTAATTCAATAATATTTCTATATAATCCAAATAATAAATTTAATGGGGATCAGCCTCAATATTCTGACCAATCCACGTACCAGCTTATCTCCAGGAACACCATAATGTGATTAATCGTTAGAAATACTACTGAGATATTCTGGAATCTCCTGGAATGTGATTAAATATTGGAAATACTCCTGAAGTATGATTAATCATTAGAATACTCCTGAAATCTGATTTAAATTTCTGGAACAATCCTATATATGATTGATATTCAGGAATACTCCTGGTGATTAATCTTCCAGTAATTTTTCCTTCCACAGGCTGATATCCTTAAGATAATCTGCTCCACAGCTTTTTATGAATTCTTCACATTCTTCATCTGGATCTCCATCTCCAATGAGTTTACCATTATCCATACGAATAGCACGGGTGGCTAATTCATTGATGAAATCAATATGGTGGCTAACCATGATTATGGTAGTGTTAAATTCCTTATTTATTCGTTTAAGGGAGTTGGAAACCATACGCAGAGTTATTGGATCCAGATCTCCGAATGGTTCATCTAAAATCAGGACTTTGGGCTTGGTTGAAAGTACCAGGGCCAGGGTAGCTCTTACCTTCTGACCACCGGATAACTCGTAGGACCTGCGGTTTAGAATATCCAATGGAAGATTCAGTGCTTTGAATATGGGCTCAGCATATTCTTTGACCTCATTATCAGGGAAACTGGGGAAAAGAGTGTCTAAAATACTTCCAGATAATCCTAACTGTTCCAGGCGCTGTTTTGCTTCATTTTCTGGTAGATCAGTTAATTGGTAAAGAACATCCAGTGCCAGGTCACTTATACCCATCTCTTCTGCTTTCTTCTTAGCTTCATCCACTACTGTTATTCCTTTGATTCCCAGCCTTCCTGCTATCTGATCCCGTATAGTGGCATGGTGTACCAGTGCAAACTCCTGGTGCATGAATCCCATCTGGCGGCGGATATTCATTCGGTTAATTCCTGGTTGGTGCATGTCCACCCATTCACCATCCAATTTAAAGGAAACAGTACCTGCATCTGGAAGATCCAGACCACCGATCATACGTAGCAGTACGGTTTTTCCAGCACCACTTTGTCCAATAAGGGAAACAATCTCACCATCACTAACATCAAAACTCACATCCTTCAATTCCAGGACGTTACCTGCCTTAAGAAGATAGAATCTTTTTTCCAGATCCCGTGCTTTAATTACAGAATCGCCAATGTCTTCAGGATCACGTTTTGGTAGTTCCCCTTCCATTTTCTGGAGGAATTCCTTTATTATTTTATCAGGTGTTCCTTCATCCACTACCTTGCCTTCATCCATTAGAATCAGTCTATCGGAGAGGTAATGATGAATTTCTGGAAGGTGGGATACTAGGACAACTGTCACCCCTAAATCCTCATTTATTGCTTTAATCGCATCTAAAATTTCCTGTTTAGTTTTAGGACAGGACATAGTTGCTGGTTCATCTAATAATAAAACTTTTGGCTTTTTAGCAAGCTGTCGGGCCATTATCAATCTCTGTTTTTCACCACCACTTAATACTGGGGCGAAATGAGTGGCTTTATGGTCCAGGCCTACCACTCGTAGAATTTCCATGGCTTCATCCTCAAACTCGCTATAAGCAAAGTCAAAATCTGTTAAAGCTTCATCCCCATATTTAGTACCATAAAGCTTTCTTACAACATTGTTTAAGGCGGTTTCTGACCATAATCCGAAAGAACGTTGTAGGTGGATTGCAGTTACCTTACGCAGTTTCCTGGAATAGTAAGTGGTGGATTCAGGGGTTACTGTAACATCATCAATGGTAATTTTCCCCTCATCAAATGGTTCCACACCTCTAAGGACTCGGAGAAGGCTGGTTTTACCGGATCCACTGGTTCCAATAATGCCTACAATTTCTCCCTTTTTAACTTCCAGATTAACCTGATCCAGAGCCTTAATTTCGGGACCTTCCTCCATGTGGTAAGTTTTTGATAGATTTTCAACCTTTATCATCCTGTATCACCATTATTCATTGTTATGTTTATAATATGGAATTAGTCTCTTTGAATTGATTTAGTTCTTAAATTGATGTAGTCTCTTTGAAAATTCATTTTTCTATGAAGCCTCAAGACTGATCTCTTTTTATATTAAACTTAATCTCTTTTTAATATCTCATGATATATAGATGTTGTTTGGTTTTTTAAAATTAACTATCATAAACCTCTTTTAGAAGCAATCTCCCTGGATATAAACTATCTTTTTAGATATTTTGGCTTTATAATTACTTCATCTCTTTTAATATAATCATTTCTATACCTAATTTACATTATCTTCATCAATCATTTCTTATTCCGTAATTTATAAGTAACCTCTTTAAATTAGCAATCTTTGGCCATGTTTGGTTAATTATTTATGCGGGTTGAAAGAGAGAAGTATTTAAAATAAAAATAATCATAAAGAAAATTTAAAGCACGGAAAAATTGACATAAAAATGATCATAAGATACTTTACAAGATATCTATTTAATTGATATTATAACATATTTAGTTAAGTTTCAAATCATGTATTAAATCTAAATTAATTTTTCAGTGATATGATACGTGATTTATTCTATTACCCTAATGATTTGGTGTTTTACTATGAGAGGACTTCTGGTTGGGCGAATGCAACCCGTGCACAGGGGACATATTCAGGTTATTGAAAGGATCCTGGATGAAGTGGAAGAAGTAATCATTGGAATAGGCAGTGCACAGGTTAGCCACAGTATTAAAGACCCATTTACTGCTGGTGAAAGGGTTATGATGACCACCAAGGCCCTGGCAGAAAATAACGTGGATGCTTCACGTTACTATATCATACCAGTGCAGGATATTGAATGCAACTCCATCTGGGTGGCTCATATGGAAATGTTAACTCCCCCATTTGAACACGTGTATTCCGGCAACCCCCTGGTACAGAGACTTTTCACTGAAAAGGGATACAAGGTTACTGAACCACCATTATTCAATAGAAAAAGTTATTCAGGGACAGAAGTCAGGCGAAGAATGCTTTCAGGAGATAGGTGGGAAGATTTAGTCCCTGAATCAGTAGTAAAAGCTATTAATGAAATTGATGGTATTTCCAGAATTAAACAGTTAGCTAGACGTGAGGTAAGTGAAGTATGATAATAGCCAGAATTATTCCAGACTATGAAGAGATCATCACCTTGAATGATTTAACCAATCAAATTAAAGAAAGCAGATCTATCCATGAGTGTGGTGCTATATTCACCTTTGAAGGGATTGTCAGGGGTAAAGATGAAGCTAAAACCACGGATAAACTTGCACTAACCACCCCAGACACTGCAAAAACTGAAAATGAACTTAAAAACATTTTAGTTCAGGTTCAGGAAAAACACGGGGTGAAAGATATTGCAGTGGTTCACTACCTTGGTCAGTTCAAACCAGGTGATCCTTTATTCCTGGTGGCAGTATCAGGAGGGCACCGACATGAAACCAGGGATGCACTTGAAGAAATAATTGAAAGAGTTAAATACGAACTGGACTTTAAAAAAGAGGAAGAAGGCAGTGCAGGTAGTAAAATTATCATGTCCGGGGGTTAAATAGTATTTCCGGACTTAAATAATGTTATTTTAGATGATAATTGATTAAAAGTTAACAATCAGTGATAGGTTAAATAGCAGTATTTATTGAGGATCACAATTTGAATTGAGGATTTTATACAGAGGGTTTGATTGTATGGGGGGTTACAGATGAAATCTATTCGTGATAGTGTCCATGGCGACCTTCATCTAGAGGAGTTTGAAGTTCGATTAACAGATACTCCTGAGATTCAGCGCCTGAGGAGGATTAAACAACTTGGATTCACCTATCTGGTGTACCCCGGTGCCAATCACAGTCGTTTCGAACACTCCATAGGAACCATGTACCTGGCCTCACAACTGGCCCGGAACCTGAATCTGGACGAAGATACCCATACCCTGGTTCGGAGCTGTGCTCTTCTTCACGATGCGGGTCATGGGCCGTTTTCTCATGTATCGGAACGGGTTCTTGATTCATCCCATGAAGAGTTAACCTCGAAACTCATTAAAGAATCACAGTTAGGGGATATTTTATCGGAAAAGTTTTCAGTGAAGGAAGTTTTAAAGGTCATCAACGGTGAAGGTCCTCTGGGGCAGATAATCTCTGGAGAACTGGATGTCGACCGTATGGATTACTTATTACGAGATTCTCATTATACTGGAGTTGCTTATGGGGTTATAGATGTTGAACGCCTTATTTACAACATGAAACTTGATGATGGGACCCTACTTCTCAGAAGCAAAGGTGTTCAGGCTGCGGAATCCATGCTACTGGCACGCTATTTCATGTACCCCAGTGTTTACCAGCATCACACCACTCGAATTGTTAACTCCATGTTCCGACGGTGCCTGGGGAAACTCCTGGAAAAAAAGGTTATTAATGAACATGAGATCTACCGTTACGATGACACCGATATCATTTCATTAGCCCGGTCAGAAGAAGGTTATATTCAGGATATCATGGGAAGACTGGATACCAGGCAGCTTTACAAACGAGTGTACTCCCTGAAATTTGATGATATTGATAATCCTAAACGTATATTCCAGATGAGTGTTTCGACTATCCAGAAGGTAGAGGAAGAGATAGCCGATGATCTAGGTCTTGATAAAGATTTTATACTGGTTGATGTTCCAGAGTATCCCATTTTCCATGAAATGTCCACTCCGGTATCCCTCAATGGAGACACAGTTATGCTGGGGGATGTTTCCAATCTGGTCATGGCCTTAAAAGATGTCCGTTTCAACCATGCAGATCTTTGCATTTACCTCCCTGAAGAGTACGCAGATTCTGCCTCTAAACTTAATTTCATTGATTATTTGAATCTATAGGCTAGTAATTCTTGGATTAATAATTCTTGGATTAGTAATTTAGTATGAGATTGATATGAGAATCGTAAATTGATTGGATTACCTTAAACTCACAGATCACATATGTAGATAGAGTTGATAATTGGGATAATAATAGTAATTAAATAGAGAATAATTGGGATTATAATCATAATTAAATAGGGAATTGATAATTGGAGTTAATTCAGATCATCAATAATCCTTAAATCAGTTTATTTAAGAAAAAAGGTATGATAAAATGATAGTGGTAGCTATTACTGGAGCTAGTGGAGTTGTTTACGGTGTAAGGCTCCTTGAAGTACTGAAAGAGATGGGGAAGGAAACTGCCCTGGTGGTAACTGGACCGGCACGGATCATCCTCAAATATGAAATGGGAATGGATGAAGCGGAACTACGGAATCTTTGCCATAAATTCTATGAACCCGGGGACCTCACCAGTGCCATTAACAGTGGTTCCTGCAGATTTGAGTCCATGATCATTGTCCCGTGTACTATGAAAACCATATCTGCTATTTCCACAGGTTTTGCAAGTAACGCTGTTACCAGAGCAGCTGATGTGGCTTTGAAAGAGAGAAGAAACCTGTTACTGGTACCACGGGAAACACCTTTACGCTCAGTTCACCTGGAGAACATGCTCAGAATCAGCAGGGAGGGTGCCATTATTTTACCGGCAATGCCTGCCTTTTACCATCAACCCCAGAACATGGATGACCTGGTGGATTTCCTGGTGGGTAAAATACTGGATGTTCTCCACATTGACCACAACCTTTACCAGCGATGGCAGGGAGAGATTCCATGATCCCGGATGATGAGTTCATCCAGACCAAGAACGTTCCAGGCCCTACCAAGGAAGAGGTAAGGTGCCTGGTCATGTGCAAAGCCAGGATATCCTCACAGGACACCGTGGTTGATGTGGGATGTGGTAGTGGGGGATTAACACTGGAATCTGCCCAAAGGGCATTAAACGTCATTGCACTTGATAAAAATCCGGAAGCCATAGATTTAACCAGGGAAAACCTTGAAAAGCATGGTTTAACCTCTAATGTTCAGCTCTTGGAGGGAGATGCCCTCCAAGTACTTGAAGGTATTAACTCCTTAGATGTACTTCTCGTTGGGGGTAGCAGTGGTGATCTTCCCCTTATAATAAAACAGGGATATGAAAAGCTTAAAGTAAATGGTAGAATTGTGATAACATCCATTCTCCTTGAAACAAGAGTGGAAGCGATTAATGCCCTTAAAACTATTGGATTGGTCCCGGATGTGGTTGAAGTAACCATTGCCAAGGGGAGAATCACTGAAAGAGGAACAATGATGAGGGGAAGAAACCCCATTACCATTATCTCAGCGGTGAAGATCTAACTGTAAAATGTTAATAGTTTATACTTCCTTGATTAACACTCCCCTTAAATAAGATTAGTACTGATTCAATTTGATAAGATTTGATAAGATTTGATAAGATTTGATAAGATTTGATAAGAATTGATAATAGGTGAAATTAATGAAATTATCCAAATATTTTGGTTGGAAGGTGAAACTGGGAATATTTCTGATATTCCTTTCTGCCTTACTGTACTTAACCAATTTCCTCATCTTCCATGACCTCCATGAGGTTTTGTTTTATATAGGAATTGATACTGCATTTTTACCCATTGAAATACTCTTCGTGGTGCTGGTAATTGAAAATGCCATCAGTAGCAGAGAAAAAAAGCAGATGATGGAAAAGCTGAACATGGTTATTGGTGCCTTTTTCAGTGAAGTTGGTACTCACATTTTAGGATCAATAACCAAATTCGACCCGGATACAGAACATATAAAAGATGATCTATTAATCAACAGTTCCTGGTCTGAAAAAGATTTTAAAAATGCTAAAAAAAGCATCAAAGACTTTGATTACACACTAACCATTAACGGTGAACCTAAATCCATTGAATTTCTGATCAACGCTAAAAAGTTCCTGGTTAATAGGCGTAAATTCCTGTTGGCTTTACTGGAAAACCCCAATTTACTGGAGCATGAAACCTTCACTGAACTACTCTGGGCAGTTTTCCACCTTATGGAAGAACTGGAAAATAGGGAGGACATGTCCAAACTTCCCAAAGCCGATTACAACCATCTTGCCGGTGACGTGGTCCGGGTGTACAGTCTCCTGATAATTGAATGGTTGGAGTACATGGAACACCTGATGAACAACTATCCCTACCTGTTCTCCCTGGCTATCAGAACCAACCCATTTGATCCTAAATCACATGTTGAAATATCTGATTAGGTTGAAATAATACAGGAGAGTAGGATTACAATAACTTCAATAGTAGAATTACAATAAATTCACTAGTAAGTTACAATAACTTCAGTAGTAGGATTCAATAACTCAACAAATTTCCTTTTTTTTATTCTTTGAAATTATTTAAAATCATAACTGAACTAATTTATAACAATAGAGTATTTCCGCAACCTTTTTAAGTGGTGCTGCCAATAAAATTAAAAAACTAAATGTGGTTGATTTAATGGAGAGTTTAACTCTCGAGCAGTACAGAAAAATGGTGGATAAGGTATTAGAGTTTAAAAGGTTAAATGGAGACCTGCCTGCCTATGCGGTTGTTGAAGGCTGCCGCATTGATAAAAGAGAATATATAGACATGATTGAAAGGGTAAACAAGTTCTTCCTTGAAATGGGAAGAAACCCTGGAAGTGTGGACATCACACCTCTGGAAGATGTTCCTGCAGTGGAAATTTTAATATAATTCAAACCAATTTCACTGATTATTCCGTCAAATCATCAAAGTCTCTTTAAATCCATGAAAAATGTGAAATCTCCTTTTTTACCTATCTAGGATTATCTAAAATAAGTAAACAGTTCACAGGGATAAATTACTTTATAACTTATATTAAGGCAATATTTGACATTAAATCTTTTTTTAATTAAAAATACTGCAAATTCAGTGTCATAACAATCCAATTAAATCATTAATTTAAGATTTAACCATTAAAATAAATTCAAAACATCATCTATTTTCTCAAAGATGCCAGTACATCATCTGGACGATTTAAATTAATAAAACTCTTTTTATCTGGGTCTAAAGTTTTAACATCAACATAGGCTACATTGAGGTTTTCCAATAATGATTTAACATTTCTAAAACCTTTTTCCAGCCGATCTCGAATTACAGGAATGCATTCTTTAAGGTAATAGGAATGTAAAGGTTCTGTTAATCCATCCGTCCACACTGGAACCATAGCTTGAACTTCACTTTCTGCAGTTAATTCAAACATTTTATTTACAAAATAAGGTGAGATAAAAGGAGAATCACAGGGTAATAGCAGGGCTCCCCCTGATTTTATATTTAATAAACCAGTATATAATCCAAAAAGCGGCCCCTGATCAGTTTCAATATCGGTGACCATTTTAATTTCAGTGTTATGCTCATTTTTTTCAGTTTCAAAGCTATTAACACATTTTTCATATAAACCAAGTTGTTTTTCATCTCTTAAAACCAGTACGATCTCATCAACAATATCCATAACAATACCTAAAGTATGGATAATCATAGGGGTCCCATTTAAATTCATTAACCCCTTATCCTGTCCCATACGTCGGCTCCGACCACCACAAAGGATTATGCAGGACTTCATGAACTTTTTTAACCTCATAATTTTTGATTTTTTTAAAACCTCGGGGATTCATTTGGGTTCATTTGAATAAAAAAAGTGGTTACCTAATAAAAAAAGTGGTTACCGGTTGAAGAGTGGTTAATCAGTAAAGTTCATCACCTGAACTACTTTTAATACCCCTATTTTTTTTTTAAAAAAAGTATTTCCCCAACTCTACATGAGTCGGGTTGTGGGGTAGTTGGGGCTTTCATTGGTAATTAACAGGTCGTGTGGGTGACTTTCAGTCATACCACTGGATGTGATCCTGACGAATTTGGCTTTCTCCCACATTTGTTCTATATTCGCTGCACCAGAGTATCCCATAGAAGCTTTAAGGCCACCCATAAGCTGGAATATCACTTCATTCACTGGTCCTTTGAATGGTACAACTCCTTCAACACCTTCCGGTACCAGTTTTGCGTGTTTCATTGGTCCTTTAACTTCCTGGAAGTAACGGTCAGTTCCTGCTCCTGAACCCCCAGTCATGGCACCCAGTGATCCCATTCCACGGTACTGTTTGAACTTTCGACCATTCATTATAACCACCTCTCCTGGTGATTCGGTGGTTCCTGCAAGGAGGCTTCCCACCATCACTGCGTCTGCTCCCACAGCTATGGCTTTGGCAACGTCTCCTGAGTATCTTAATCCCCCGTCGCCAATAACTGGAACTCCATGTTCATGGGCAACATCTGCTACAGAGGATATGGCAGTTAACTGTGGAACTCCCACACCAGCTATGATACGGGTAGTACAGATTGAACCAGGACCTATACCCACCTTTAAACCATCAACATCAGCACCAGATATGATTGCTTCGGCTGCTTCTCCAGTTGCAATGTTACCCACCAAAAGGTCTGCCTGGATGTTTTCTTTCATTTTCTTGGCGGACTTTATAATATCCGGTTTGTGTGCGTGGGCTACATCCATGGCAATGATATCTGCCCCTGCTTTATCCAGGGCAATGGCTCTTTCCAGATCGAAGGGTCCAGTGGCAGCAGCAACCAGGAAATGTCCATTTGAGTCTCTGGCGGCATTGGGATGTTTTTTGCGTTCCAATATGTCTCGGATAGTAACGATCCCCACTATGCGGTTGTTGCGGACTATGGGTAATCGTTCTACCTTGTTATCATAGGCGATGTCCAGGGCTTCTTCTGGAGTGGCGGATTCGGTGATTGTCACCACTTCCTCAGTCATGAACTCCCGGACTTTTTTCTCGGCATCAGAGTTTATAATGGGCTTAATATCACGTCTACTGATAATACCGATTACCTGTCCATTATCCACAACTGGAAGACCACTAACATCTTCCATGTCCATCATTATACTGGCTTCATGGATGGAAGTATCTGGAGAAGTGGTTATAACATCTCTTATGGTTAATTCCTCGGAACGTTTGACTTTTTCAACCTCTGCCAACTGTTCTTTAATGCTCATGTTACGGTGGATTACTCCTAAACCACCTTCCTGGGCCAGTGCTATTGCCATATTAGCTTCGGTAACTGTGTCCATGGCTGAACCTACAACTGGGATGTTGAGACTGAAATTTCGCGATACTTTGCTTTTAGTTTCTACATCTTTGGGTTCAACATTGGATATGCCTGGAACCAGTAAAAAGTCATCAAATGTGTATCCTTCCGGGGCTTTCTTTAATTTATCTGAAAACATAACATTTCTCCTCCATTCCACCTGATGTGGATTAAAAATTTAAAAGTGAATTTTAAAATCAACCAGCAGTGATTTTCTCCATCACCTCTGGAATCAACTCGTGATCACCTCTCTCTATAATATAATTATTTAGAGATAGTTGTCTATTAAGTTTAGCTAGTATCAAAATATTTTATCCAAATTTTAATAAAATTTAATACAAATTAGGTATATGTAATGATACTTGGTTATTTACCTTAATTTTAAAGGTTTTATACCATTAGTTTAAGGTTTATAACCTTTAAAGGTCTTGCACGTTTTTTAAGTTATTGGATGCTTTTTAGGGGACCTTTATAATTATTTATAAACTTTTCACCAGATGTTTCAAATTAGCTACAGCTTCATGGTGAATGTGCCCGGTGTTTCGGTCACCGCCTACACATGCTGCGCCACGTATTCCAGCCACATCGCAGCCAAGCTCTGCAAGTAGAGGTAGTTGTTCCTGGGTGACAGATCCTGCCAGTGCGGATTTAAGGCCGTATTCATGTATTTCAGTGGTGAACTGGGATATGCTTTCCTCATTCATGAAATCGAAGAGGGTCTTACCATCTTTAACTGCAGTGTCTACCATGGCCAGGTCTGCTCCACTGTCGGCTGCTACCCTTGGGATCTCCATGGGATCAACTGCACCAACTCGATGTGCATCGGCATATCCTGATGCCACTACCACTGCATCTTCATTATATTCGTGGACAGCTTTGACCACGTTTTCCATTACTTCCAGAGCTTCGGAGTAGTTTCTGGTTCCGTATAATCCTACTTTGATGTAATCTGCACCTGAGACAACTGCACCGGCAGCTGCCAGGGCTACAGTTCCTGGTTTATAAGGGACATCACCAAGAGTTGCACTGACTTGCATGTCCTTGGGGGTTATTTCCCGGATGTTTTTAATGACCCAGGGGAAATTAGCACCTAATGAACCTTCTTTAGGATTTTTAACATCAATTATGTCTGCACCGCCATTTATGGCTTCTCGTGCTTCTTGTGTGTTTATGGGACTGATCAAGAGAAGCAAATATGATTCCTCCTATTCTATTAATAATCAAGTCTTGTAACTAATATTTAAAACCTATGATTGTAAGTATGTGAATATTTATTTTTTAATTTTAAATTAATTTATTCTCTCTATTTTTATTCTGTTAATTATTTAAATGGCGTTCCTGATTTTTTAAGATTATTTCGAATATTACCATGTTCTTCAGGGTATTTACCTTCTTTAACAGATTCTTTCCTTAAATCCTCTAACATATCATTGATTGGTATTTCAACCGGACATTCCACTGTGCAATGTCCACATAATGTGCATTTGTAAAGGCCTGAATCATAAGAAACTTTACCATCGATAAAATGGCTTAAAACTATTCCTTTACCTCCTAAGTGGCGCAAATAACCGAATTCTGGACCTAGGGTAGTGTATACTGGGCAGTTAACAATGCATGCTCCACATCCAATACACCACAGGCATTCTTCCTTTTCTTCAAGAGCCTGGGTACGGCCATTATCCAAAAACACCACAACTACCCTTTTAGCTCCGTACATGTCTTTTAAAATGATCTGTTCAATGTCTGCAGTTTTAGAGGGGGAGGATATAACGTTCATGTAAGCCGGGACTTTTTTCCCGGTGGCGTAGATGGTTTCCAGTTTCACCACTGAAATTGCATCCTCCACTGTGGGAACCAGTTTATCAATACCCACCAGGATAATGTGAAGGTCCATCATGGTGAGCAGGCTTATATTACCTTCATTATGAACCATTACCAGTGACCCATCCTCAGCAGCTACTGAGTTAGCACCAGTGATTCCAACATTACAGTGGGTAATTTTTTCCAGAATATCGGTTTTCACAGCATCAAGGATAGCAGTAGGTTCGGCTTCAATTTTCCTTCCAAATTCGCAGGATATGATTTTGGAAATATTTTCCATATCCAGGTGACATGCCGGCCCAATAGGGTGAGTGGGGCGGCTTTTATCAAACTGTACTATTCTATCTCCCAGATCAGTTTCTAAAACTTCAATATCGTTATTTTCAAGATATTCAGTGAGTTTTATTTCACCGGCGGTGTTGGATTTTGATTTGGCTATAATATCTTCATTTTTAACAAGTTGGTAAATACTTATCTTTGCTTCTTCAGCATTTTGAGCATAAATAACTTCAATCCCATTGTCTATCAGGTTTTTTTCTGCTTTTTCAAGTAGCAAAGATAGCTGTTTGATGGAATTTGTTCTGATCTTTTTAACCCTTTCTTTTAAATTGATAGTAGTTTCATCTTGAAGGAGGACTTCCCGTCTTTGGTTTAATTTAGTGAAGGAACGGTTCATAATGGTGAGTTGGGATTTATTCATTGGAAACCCCCTGGTGTTTATCCGATACAAATTTTTCCTCTGAAACTGGCGTACCACTTTCCAGTGTACAATTTTCTTTAGAGTTTAGTGTACCCTTTTCTTTAGAGTTTAGTGTACCCTCTTCTTTAGTTTCTAGTGTACCCTTTTCCTCTGAAAATAGTCCATCACCCAATAACATGAACTCGGTGAGATCCATAACCTTTATTTCATCTGATTCCAAGTTCAAAACACAGAATGGACAGCAAGTCACCATCACGTCCGCCCCGGTTTTAAGGGCTTCATCAATTCTCTTATTTGAAATTTCTGATGATAATTCTGGATAAGCTGACTTGACTCCACCACCGGCACCACAGCAACTGGCATGTTCACCAGTTTTATCCATCTCCACCAATTCTGCTTTTTCACCTATTACATGGCGTGGTGCCTCATATTCTCCACAGTGCCGCCCCAGGTGACAGGGATCATGATAGGTAACCTTCAAACTCTCCTTTTTTGTCCTGATTTTCCCTTCTATAATCAACTCTTCAAGAAGTTGACTGATATGGATAACGTCCAATTCTTCCCCAAAAACTTCCGAGTAATCCTTTTTCAGTGTACGGTAGCATCCAGCACAGCTAACCACAATTTTTTCACCCTTAAGTTTTTTTAAAGTATTTATCATTAATTCATGGGCATCTTCCTGGAATCCAGTACGCAAGAGAATTGAACCACAGCAATTTTCCTCTTGGAGGATTTTATAATCCACCCCTGCAATATCCAGGATCATCTGGGTATTTCTGGAGATATTTTTAAGTTTATCACGGGCAGTGCAGCCCTGGAAGTATATCATGATTTTCATCACCCTTCATGATTTTCAGAACCTAAAATCACACATATGCGACAAATTGATTTATCAATAATGGTGATAGATTGTATTTGAGGATATTTTAATTTAAGGGTAATTTTCATGATTTATTCCTAGAGGTACATTCATGAGTATGATTGATGTAATTATTGGGGTACGAAATGAGGAAAAACACCTGGAAAGGTGTCTTACTAGTTTACAGAATCAAACTATCACTGATATTCAAATTTTCGTTATTGACGGTCAATCTGAAGACCGGACACGTGAAATTGTCACGGAAAAAATGAAGGATGATCCCCGTATAAAACTCTTTGACAATCCCCATATAATAATTAGCTCGGCACGGAACATTGGAATTAAAGCATCAAAAGCAGAATACATAGCCTACCTTGATGGGCACTGTTACGTAAATAACGACTGGTTGGAAAAATTACTGGAAACCTACCAGGCCTATGAAAAAAAGTGTAAAGTGGGTGGTGTTGGTTCAACCTATGCCAGTCCAGAGGATGACACCAGTTACGGGAAAATAGTAGCTTCTGTTGTACGTACACCCCTCGGAGGTATGGGAACTGCATACAGCACTGATAAGAAGATAGAAATCGTGGACTCCATTGCATTTGCTATTTACAAACGTTCAATGCTCGAAAAAGACGAAATATTCTATGATGAATCCATGACTCAGTGTGAGGATGCAGATTTCAATTATCGATTGATGCAAAATGGTTATGTGCTATTAAAACACCCTCAAGCATTAGTTTACCAGTATCGGCGACCCGATACTTCACAATTTTTCAGGCAAATGGTAAAGTACGGGGAGGGCCGATGTAATTTTGCACATAAGTACAGGGAAACTTTAAATATTTTCCATTTAATACCACTCTTGTTTGTTATTTACCTTTTGATTGTCATTTTAAGCTTCTTAATATTCCTGATTTACTCAGGTAACCTTGAATTATTTATAATAATCTTAATACCCCTTTTGATTTATTTGTTTATAGATATAGTATACACATTAATTATCATATCAAAGTCCAGAAGTCTAAAAGGTATTTATGCCGCTATCATGTACCCCTCAATTCATATTGGCTATGGAATTGGTTTTTTAAAAGTTTTATTTGAGAAATGAAGTTTATTTAAGAAATGAAGATAAATTTAAAGTAAGGATAAAAAATTGCAGGGAAAATGGTCATTTTTATGAAAAATAATATTTTGATCATAGTTGATACATTGAAAATTGGTGGGGGATCTGATAAATTCGCCGCAATCCTGGGTACTGAATTACATGAACAAGGCTATAATATTTCCTATTTAACCCTGATGGATGGTAACCCCAAATACAGTTTTAAAGGGGATTATTACACTCTTAATGAGAGTGATATTTATGGTAACAATTTTAAACGCGGATTGGATCTTTTAAGATATTCATCCCGAATAAAAAGTATCTGTGAAGGCCTGAAGATTGATACTGTAATTTCCGCGGGTGATCCAGCAAATTTCCAGGCACTCATAAGCAGTTATCTTTTCGGGAATAAGGTTCGCCTCATTATAACGCAGCACATGAACCCCGGAATATTCCTGGATAGTCCTTTAAAATATAGATTAATCAAATTCTTCTATCCAAGGGCTGATAAAGTGGTGTGTGTTTCCAGAGAAGTGGAAAAAATCCTTAATAACGATTATGGCATTGAAAATACATTAACCATATACAATATGGTGGACATCCAAAAAAACACCAGATTATCCATGGAACAATTACCAGACAAATATAGGTCACTATTTGAAAGGAATAACCCGGTAAAAGGAAATATGGGCCACAAAATAGGGGAAACAAGTTCTAACCATAAAAACCTGGAGAAAAATACGGACCATAAAAACCATGCAGGGAATACTGGAAATGGAAGTAAGGAAGGGAATACTGATTATGAAAATAATGAAGACAATACTCCTCATAAAAATCTGGCAGGAAAACCTAATTTTAACTTCATTAACATTGGTAGATTTGACCGGCAGAAGGGGCAATGGTTTTTAATTCGCAGTTTCAGACAGGTGGTAGATCAATATAAAAATGCACAGTTGTTCATTCTGGGTGAAGGAGATTTAAGGGGTGATCTTGAAGATTTAATCCTGGAACTTGATTTGGTTGAGAATGTGTTTCTTTTAGGCGATCAGGAGAATGTTTTTCCCTTCCTAGTCAATAGTGATTGTTTTGTTTTCAGTTCTCTCTGGGAAGGCTTACCCCTGTCATTAATAGAAGCACTTTCAGTAAATCTTCCGGTTATATCCACAGATTGCAAAACCGGTCCCAGAGAAATATTATGCCCGGAACTAGATTTGGATGAGACCATAAATTATCCTTATCTTGGTGAACATGCAATTCTTACTAAACCATTTCCCAATGAAATAATCTTTAAAAATCTTGATGAGGTTTCCCTCATTGAATCTGAGCAAATACTAGCAAATATAATGATTAAAATAATTGGAGATCCAGATCTAAGAAAAAAATATGCCCATAAAGAGTTAATCACCCACAACTTCTACAAGGATAAAATTGTAACTCAATGGAATAAATTACTGAAATGAATTAAGTTATTATAGAATATTTTACAATATTAAGCGCATAAAAATGGGATTATAAAAATGAAAATTCTAATTTTAGTAGAATCACTTAAAGTGGGCGGAGGATCTGAACGCTTCGCAGCAATACTGGGCACAGAACTATATAATCAGGGTTATGATGTGTCATATTTAACTTTAATGGATGAAAACCCTAAATTCAAGTTTTCAGGTGATTACCACACGCTTAATGAGGGTTATATTTATGGAAATCCCCTAAAAAGAGGGATTGATCTTTTCAGGTATGCACCCCGGATTAAAAAAATCTGTGAAGATCTGGAAATAGAAACCATAATTGCAGTGTCTGAAGTTAGTAACTTCCATGCAGTTTTAAGCCGCTGGCTTTTTGGAAATAAGGTTCGCCTTATCTTGTCTCAGCATATGAATCCTGAGATATTTCTGAACAGTCCTTCCAAATTCAGGTTAATCAAGTTCTTCTATCCACGGGCTGATAAGGTTGTGTGTGTTTCAAAAGAAGTTGAACGAATCCTTAATGATACTTATGGAATTTCAAATACATTAACCATCTACAATATGATGGATGTGGAAAAGAACATTCAATCATCTCTTGAAGAACTTCCTGAAGACCATAAAGAATTATTTAAAGGAAAAACCCATGAATTTAAAGGAAAGATAAATGGAAAGATTGAAGAAGAAACTATTAACTTTATTAATGTAGGTAGATTAACACGACAGAAGGGGCACTGGTTTTTGATTCGGAGCTTTCGGCAGGTGGTGGATGAATACCCAAATGCCAGGTTATTTATTTTAGGTGAAGGTAATTTAAGGGAGAAATTGGAAGATTTAATAAAGGAACTTGATTTAAATGAGAATGTGTTTCTTTTAGGAGATCAGGAGAATGTTTTCCCATTCCTGACTAATAGTGATTGTTTTGTTTTCAGTTCCCTCTGGGAAGGTCTCCCTCTATCATTAATAGAAGCACTTACTGTTAATCTTCCAGTTATATCTGTAGATTGTAAAACCGGACCAAGAGAGGTCTTATGTCCTGAGTTTGATTTTAATAAAACTGTTAATTATCCCTATTTCGGTGAACATGCTATCCTTACCAAACCATTTCCCAATGAACTTTCATTTAAAAATTTAGAAGAATCACCCTTAAATGAATCTGAAAAGATGTTATCAGAAATGATGATTAAAATCATTAAAGATCCTGATTTCAAGGAAAAATATTCAAATACCCGTGAACTAGCCAATAATTTTTCATACAAAAAGATCGTTAAAGAGTGGGAGGAGATTTTACATTAAACAAATATTTTTATTTTATAAATTTTATTTCTTAACGAGGTGACCCATAATGAAAATCGCCGTATTTCACAACCTCCCATCTGGTGGGGCAAAAAGAGCACTATATAATCATGTTAATTATTTAGCAAAACATCATGAAGTTGATGTTTTCGTACCATCCACAGCTAATGAAGATTATCTTCCTTTGAAAAATATTGCTGATGATATAAAGATTTTCCCAGTTAAAAATACCCGTATTGGTATTTTATTATCTTCCCTAAAATATTATTTTCATGATCAAATATCGCTTATTGATCTTGAAAAAACTCAAAAACAAATGGCTGATAATATCAATAGTGGAGATTATGATATTGTTTTTTGCGAGCAGGATCAATTTATTGTATCGCCTTTCATTCTGAAGTATTTAAAAAAGCCTTCCATTTATTATTGCCAGCAGCCCATTAATTTTCGTAATGAAATTATTAAGATTCTTTTTGAAACTGCAGGTATAAAATATAAAAATGTGTTCGGGAATATCCATTTGAAACTTTATGGTCGGCGAATGGTCAATTTTGATAGGGAATACATGGGATACTCTAAATATACACTTGCCAATTCCTATTTTAGCAGAGAACTAATTTTACACAGTTATGGTATCAATTCTTTTGTTTCTCACTTAGGATTAGACACGACTTTATTCAAGCAAATAGATGTGCCTAAAGAAAATTTTGTACTATCCGTGGGACAATGCGTACCTGAAAAAGGATTTGATTTCATAATAAAATCTTTATCGGAAATTGATCAAAGTCAAAGGCCGGAATTCGTTATAGTCTCTGATCAAGGGAATGATCTCTGGAGAAATTACCTCAAAGATTTGGCCAGAAAATTAGGAGTGAAATTAAAAATCTTAACTATGATTAATGATGATGAACTGGTTACCTTATATAATAAAGCTAAATTATTAGTTTATGCCCCTTATTTAGAGCCATTTGGTTTGGTACCGTTAGAAGCAATGTGCTGTGGAACTCCAATTGTTGCAATTAGAGAAGGGGGAGTAAGAGAAAGTTTAATTCACAATAAAAACGGAATTCTTATTGAACGAGATGAAAAACTTTTTGCTAAAGCTATCTTAGATTTGATTTCAGATGATGATATGGCTTTTAAGTTTACTAAAAATTCCAAGAAAATCGTTAAAAATTATTGGACATTGAATCATTCAGGGGAAAGATTATTAAATCATATGAAACGTGCCATGGAAAATTAAAAATTAATTAATAATGAGAAATGTTCTCATATTTTTTAATATGATGCCAAAATTTTTTAATTTTCAATTGTAATGAACAAAATAAAAAATTGAATGATTACCATAATCCAAATATATTCAATAATTTGATGATATTTACTTAAACTCGCATCGGTTATATTATGGATCCTATTAAACCAGAAATTAAGAAAAAGGAAAGTTCTCCTCTTGTTTCTATCATAACTCCCACCTATAATCATGAAAAGTTCATAGGAACCTGTATAAAGACAGTTCTTAATCAAAGTTATTCTAACTGGGAGATGATCATAATTGATGATGGGTCAACTGATAGAACTGGAGATATTGTGGCAGAATTCAAAGATGATCGAATAAAATATGTTAAACAAGAAAATGTGGGCATTTGGAATCTTTATAAAACATATAATAAAGCGCTAGATTTATCTAATGGGGAATTAATTGCTATTTTAGAGGGTGATGATGCTTGGCCTAGTTACAAACTGGAAGAACAAGTAAAATTTTTTGATAATAATAATGTGATTTTCAGTTGGGGGAAAAAACATACTATCAACGATAAGAATGAACTTATCTCTTTTGATCGGGAAAGCTTTGAAAAAATTTTAAATACACCCCAAGCAGAACTTACTCGAAGACTTATTACTGCTAATTTTATTCAACCCTGTACAGTTATGATGGATAAACAGGTTTTATTATCTATTGGCGGTTTTTTGCAAAATAAAGAAACACCCTATGTAGATTATCCTACTTTTTTGGAACTAAGTTTGAAAGGCAGATTTTATCCTTCAGATCGTGTCTTGGGGTATTGGAGGAAACATAAGGCACAGGTAACCACTAAACAGGAAAATGATATGAATAGGGCTTTCATGTTTCCAGTAGAATTTTATGAAAAATTGGACTCTTCTTTGAAAAAATCTATAAAATTTAATATGGAAGATAAACTCAAATCACAAAAAATAATCTTAAACGATCAGATAGCTGTTTCTGGAAGATTATCTCTGGTAAAAGGTGATTGGAAAAAGGCATCAACCCATTTTAAAAGTATTTTTTTCGAAAGTAGTTTAAAAATCAAAATTCAATCTTTTATAGGCATCATTTGTGCTCTTTGTAAAACAGATATGGAATGGTTTGCAGTGATTACGTGTAAACCTAAGATTAGGGATGATTCAGGTGAATGGAATACTACATTATTTGATCAGAACGGAAATTTGACCAATATATTTAAAATTCAAATATTTATCATGAATATTTCCCGATTAATAAGAAAAAAGCCCTTGCAGCGTTTTAAGTCCTTTGAAAGGGATAATATGTATATTAAGGGAGAAATTAATTAAAGAATATTGTCAAATCTACTTAATTAAATCTAATTAAAAAGTTAATAAATTATTGTTCAAATTATATCTAAGATCTTCAAGAAGGGTGCACATGACTAAAGCGAAGGGCATAGTAAAAAATATGGGATTTCTTTTTATTTCCCAATTAATAACCTATGTTATTGGGTTTTTTATCACTATGTACACGGCCCGTTATTTGGGTACTGAAGGCTTTGGTATTTTATCATTGGCCCTTTCAATAACTGTTATTTTTGGCGTAATTGTTGATATGGGTTTAGGTACCTTAATGATTCGAGAAATAGCACGTGATAGAATATTTAGAGATAAATACGTATCTAATGTTTCGTTAATTAAGTTTTTTTTATCATTTTTAATGATGGGACTTTTAATTTTAACCACTAATATTATAGGGTACCCCCCTATTGTTAAAAATGTAATTTATTTAATCGCGCTATCCGTAATAATTTATGCTTTTGTGGTAGTTTTAACCTCTGTTTTTCAAGCGTATGAAAAAATGAGTTACGTATCTGCAGGTGCGGTTGTCAATAGTTTGGTAATGCTTGTGGGAACAGCTATAGGGATTTATTACAGTCTTGATCTTTTGTATTTCGCAAATATTTACGTGATTTCGAATTTGTTATTATTAGTTTTTACCATTACATTATATGTCTGGAAATTTTCATTACCAAAACTTTCAATCAAAGGCAACTTTTGGAAACCCACCATAAAAGAGGCATTACCCTATGGAATTGCAGGAATATTCGTTACTATATATTATTCTATAGATTCGGTTATGCTTTCTATAATGATTGGGAATGAAGTTGTCGGTATATATAATGCAGCTTATAAATTTGTTTTTCTCTTTTTATCGTTATATTCTGTTTACACAGTCGCTGTTTTTCCAGTAATGTCCTCTTTTTATAAAAATTCCAGAGAATCTCTTAAATTTGCCTATGAGCGGTCTTTTAAATATCTATTAATTTTAAGTATTCCTCTGTCAATTGGAGTAACACTATTCGCAAATCAAATAATTCTTTTAATATATGGCTCTGATTATTTTGCTTCAGTTATAGCCCTTCAAATTTTAATCTGGACCATAATTTTCTTGTTTTTAAATGGGCTTTCTGGAATTTTATTGGGTTCTTCCAATAAGCAAATTATTGTGACTAAAATCACTGGTCTTAGTGTATTGTTAAATGTAGCTTTAAATTTAGTATTAATACCAAATTTTAGTTATGTTGGTGCTAGTATTGCAACTGTATTCACAGAATTTGCAAGTGTTCCTATTTTTATTTACGTTGTATGTAAAATTGAAAACATTGATTTAAAAGAATTTATTAAAAATACATCAAAAATTATATTTTCAGGTATAATCATGATTTCTCTCGTTTTGATATTAAACAAGTTAAATCCATATTTTTTACTACTAATCGTTTGTATTGCGTATTCACTATCACTATATCTTACTAAAACATTTGATGAGGAAGATTACATGTTAATTAAAAATTTAATTAAAAATTAATCAAAGAATTTAAAAAAAATGTTATTATAAAAATATTATCTTTTTGATCAAGCATATTAATTTGAAGAAAGGTTAAGATGTGGTTCTAATGATGAAATAATTAAAATATGGTGAAGCTCTATGACTCTAGAATATCTTTCTAAAAAACTTAATCATTTCATTAAACAGACCCTACCTTTTTATTATTATATAATTTTACCATATTTTTATTGTAAAATCTTCAAATCCTTTAATAAATTTACTTTTAAAGGAGAAAAATACAAATATTTTTGCCATCGATACAATGACTCTTGGGGAAATGAGAGATCCATTGAAGTTCCAATTGTAAAAAAAATTGTAAACGAATATCATTGTGAAGAGATTCTTGAGATTGGAAACGTTCTTTCTCATTATTTTAAAATTTGTCATGATGTTGTTGATAAATATGAGAAAGCTGAGGGTGTTATTAATCAGGATGTTGTTGATTTCAATCCCTCTAAAAAATACAAGTTAATCATTTCAATCTCAACTTTAGAACATGTAGGATGGGATGAAGAGCCTCGTGACCCCAAAAAAATTTTTTGTGCATTGAAAAACATGAAAGATTGCCTTGCAAGTGGGGGTAAATTGATTGTTACCATGCCTATAGGGGCAAATCCATACTTAGATAGTTATCTCCGAAAAGGTAAAATAAAATTTTCAGAAAATCATTTTCTAAAAAGGATATCTAAAGATAATAAATGGGTAGAACAAACTACTTTTTGTGATGCAGAATACGGATCTCCTTATCCTTTAGGAAATGCTATTTTTGTTGGCGTTTATCAAAAATGATCTTGTAGATGTGGAAAAAAATGAATATTGGAATACTATCATGGATCCTGGACATACAAAGGACCGGAATAAACAATTATCTTTATAATCTTGTTATGGCAATGATTGAAGAGGGTAACTCTAAGGATATATCTCTTATTCACTTTCAAAAATCCAATGATGATATTTATAAAGAAGTGAATGATGTTATAGTTAGTTCTTCCCGTGGGAAGATCATTAATCCTTTAAGCCTATCCAAATCTCTTAAAACTAATGAAATTGATGTTTTTCATTTACCTTCACACATGTTCCCCCAAGTTAGCCCTTTTTATATGAATACTAATGTGAAAAAAGTTTTAACCATCCATGATTTGATTCCATTGTTATACCATAAGAAACTTCCTTTTCACTATAAATTCTGGACATCTACACTGAAAATAATTAAAAATAGGCCAGATAGTATAATTACTGATTCAATGAATACAAAAAAGGACTTAATAAATTATCTTAAGATTCCCGAAGAAAAAATAAAAGTCATTCCTCTTGCGCATAATAAAAATTATAAACCAATTAAAAATCAAGATCTCATTAAAAAGGAACTTGAATTAAAATATAATATTCCTTTCCCCTTTATTTTATATGCAGGCTCGATTGAAGTTAGAAAAAATATTTTACTTTTAATTAAATCTTTTTATAATCTCCTTAAAAAAGGAGTCAAATCAAACCTTGTATTAATTGGTTCTCCAGGATATGGTTTTGAAGATATGGTAAAAACCGTTAATGAACTGGGGCTTTCAAAAAATGTATTTTTCTTGGGATATGTCCCAGACCAAGACATGGTAAAATTTTACAATACAGCCGAACTGTTTGTATTCCCCTCATTATATGAAGGTTTTGGATTACCTCCTTTAGAGGCCATGGCTTGTGGATGTCCGGTTATTACCTCAAACACATCTTCTTTACCTGAAGTTGTAGGAAATGCTGGATTTACATTGGATCCTAATGATTGTAATGCATTTGTAGAATCAATGTATCAAATATTAACCAATGAAAGTTTAAAAACTGAAATGATTAATAAATCTTTAAAACGTGCCAAATTATTTAGCTGGGAAAAAACCGCGAAGGAAACATGGCAAGTATATGAAGATGTTCTCCAAAAATAATATTAAAATAATGGCAAGTAATCTTTATTTAATCTTTTGAATAAATTCAATATTTAAAGTCGAAGTGGTGCTTTTATTGAGGTCTACTAATAAATCTAAAAGAATATTGTTCTTTAATGCAAAAAGAGAGAAATGTGATAGTAACTCCGCTCATATTGGTCTAGGAATTTTATCAGCAGTACTGAAAAAAAGTGGACATGAAGTAATGGTTGTGGATTATCAATTCAATCCGAATGCTCCAGAACCTATAGAAGTTTTTGAGGACTTCAAACCAGATGTTATAGGTTTAACACTTTATACTGCAACCATGAAAGAGGCTGAACGTATCCTTAAACAGATATCTAAATTTGAAAAACCAGTTATTCTCGGAGGGCCTCATGCAACTTTATACTATAATGATTTGATTGAAATCGCTAATTATGTGGTGATTGGTGAAGCAGAAAATATCATTGTTGAACTGGTTGAAAATGCTGATATTAATGTTAAGGGTGAAATTATTCGGTCTGAACCTCCAGATCCTGAAAAATTACCTTTTCCAGATTTTAAAACTTTTTTAGGTCATGAAGAGCTTTATATATATCCATTATTAACTAGTAGGGGATGTCCTTATAATTGCAGTTTCTGTGCTGTGAGATTGGTTTCAACCCGAAAGTGGAGAAATAGAAATATTGAAAATTGTATTGAAGAGTTGATCCAGGCTAAGAATGAGTTCAAAAAAATGGGAATGGTAGTTGTTTATGATGATAATGCCATGTTCCGTAAAAAGCATATAAAAAAATTCTTAAATCTGTATCTAGAAAGTGAAATCAATTTACCCCTGAGTATAATAAATACTCGGGCGGATGGGATTGATGATGAGATTTTATCCCTATTAAAACAAGCTGATTGTCCTTCAATAGGTATCGGTGTTGAATCAACCCATCCTGAAGTTTTTAAAAATATTCACAAGGGAGAATCCTTAGAAGATATATCTAAAGCAGTGAACTTGATAAAAAAACACAAGTTACCTCTTGCTTTGTGTTTTGTTATTGGTCTAGCTGGTGATTCACTCCAAAAAACTAAATGTTCCATAGATTTCGCTAAAAAAATAAAACCTGATCACATTTACTGGAATATGATTACACCGTTTGAAGGTACTGAAATTCGTGAGTGGTATGATGATCATGGTAAAGTGTTTGATTTGACTAACCATTCCTCCTGGGTGGATGGAGATTTCATGTGTGAAGAACCATGTGCGGAAACACCCGAATTTGCCATTGAAGACCGTAAAAAAGCTTATATGATGGCTATATTAGAAACTAATGATACAAGGCTTAGTATAAGGGACATAATGAGAGTTTATCCTTATGTAAAAGAATATGGTTTGTATAATGAATTTTTTAGATGGATTCCAAAAAGTTTGTGGAAAACTTTAAAGAAACCTTTTGTTTTTTTAAATGAATTGATAAAAATCTACCGTGAATTAGGCTTAAAATTATTTGTTAAGAAGAGCTTAAATAAAATTCACGGATAGATATTTATTTATAAGGTAATAAAAGGTTTATGGCTTATCTAATTTAATATCTTCCCCATAATTTTCTTTTTTATTCTGCTTTTTATCATTTTTAGATTGACCACGGTCCAATGCTATCTCCCGGACTAAACTGCTTATTTCCCCTTCAACATTTTCAATGAGGTTGTATATTTTGAATATAAAATAATAACAGCCTATGAGTCCTAAAATTAGGATAAGGTCTAAACCTCGTCCGATTCCAGTTATACTGGCCAGAGTTGATGTGGTGTCAGGATCGATAGAAAAAAGAATTAAAAGCAACCAGATAGCAATCCATACTATTAGCATGTTAAAAGACATCTTCGCGTCTTTAAACCTCAAAACTGTTATTAATATTCCAATTATTCCTATAATTATTCCTATGTACTGGTACAATATCATTGAAACGCGCTCCTGTTATTTGAAAACATTTCTAATTAGCCTGGCCAATATTTTTAAACCCACCCTGGTGTTAGTACCCTTAGAGAGTGAGTAATCCGTGTAAATAGTGGTTATGGGCACTTCGACCATGCGCAGATGTTTTCGCCCTACTTCTCCAATTATCTCGGAAGAAACTCCGTAATCTCGGGAGTGGAGTTCCATTAAACCGGCTGCTTTCCTGTTAAATGCACGGAGACCAGATTGGGAATCCTCAACATTCTTTCCATAAAAAATAATAGTGATTAAGTTCATCACCACGTTCCCGAACTTCTTATGGAATGGCATCTCATTGAAGTTCCTCTTCCCAATCACTACATCTGCTTCATCATGGATCAGGGGCTGGCAGAGGGGTAGAATATCCTGAGAATGATGTTGACCATCAGCATCAAAGGTAACAATTATAGTAGAGTCATGGGTAAGTGCAGCTTCAATTCCGGTTCTCAGGGTTGCTCCCAACCCTCTGTTAATAAGATGCCGGTATAAACTTACCTGGGATGGATATTTATTTAAAAAATTCAGGGAAACCTGGTAGGTGTTATCAGTGGAACCATCATCAACCACAATCAAATTAAAACCAATATCAATCAATTCTTCCATAACATCTTTAATGGTTTTTTCTTCATTGTAAGCAGGTAGCACGATGTATATGCCTTTTTGTTTCTCGGATGATTTTTTAAGGGGTTTGGTGTCTTTCAAATCTAATTCTCCCTGTGATTAGAAAGTTTAACATAATTTGTATTGATTATAAAATGTTTAATGTTATGAAAGTTTATTTGTTATGAAAGTTTAATTTTCATTGATTTTCATGGCCAGTTCTGCTACTCTCCTACCAAGGTTACGAGAGGTTTGAAGGCCCACTTCATCACTTTCTGAGGCATCTTTGGCACTTCCAACTCCAGTTCCACCATAGTGAGCCAGGGGAGCACCATCCCCCACAATTATAACATCATGGATCAGTAAGAAGTCGTGGATAGCAGATATTGTAGTTTCCTGACCACCGTTACGTGATCCTCCAACAGCAATTGCCCCACCAACCTTATTTTTCAGTTTGAAATCCATGCGAAGCGGTCTTGACCTGTCTATTAACATTTTTAGTTGAGAAGTAACACTTCCAAAGTAAACAGGACTGCCTATGATCAATCCCTGGGAATCCCTAATTTTCTCCAGTATTCCCCCCATATCATCATATATGGCACATTCTCCAGTTGCTTTGCATATGTCACAGGCTATGCATGGTTCAATTTCAGCAGTTCCCAATTTTATGAGTTCTATCTCGGCTCCAGCATCTTTAGCAGATTGAAGAGCTTCTGTTACCAGATTTTCAGTGTTACCATTACTACGGGGACTTCCCACAATTCCAATGATCTTGACCAATTCGACATCTCCTGAAATTTCACATTTACAGTTAAATTTATTCATGTAATTCATGTACATTTAAAAACTTTAACCATTTGAAAACATATTATATTAGTAAACCTAATTATGTAAAAATGATTTTAATTAAATATATGCACAAATTAAGTATGCACATAGTTTTTAAGTAATTGTATGTTTAACTATACTTTACATTTTTGTCCGTTTAACTAAATTTTAACAAAAATTTTTATATTTAATCAGGTTCCATGAATCTCGTTAACATAGTCATGTTTTAATATATATCTCTTAAATTTTATCTCTATCTTCAAATTAAAAAAAATGCTTATTAGAATCTCAAAACTTATTTGAATCTTAAAAAAGTAACCCATTGCTATGATACCCATTGTTATGATAATTTAATTTTGCTTTAATTTTGCTTGCAATAATTATTTAATCATGAGTAATGAGTTAAATCAATTATTATTATATTGAAAATTGACTCATTTGTATCGAAAATTGTTCAATTAAAAATTTAAGGCAATTTAAAAAATTTTAAGAGTTTTCTTCCATGGAAAAGAAAAAAAATTCATTTTACACTCCTTTGACCCCTGAAGAAAGGGCCATGGACATAATAAGGGAATGGTCATTAAAAGAGAAAAAAGGAGATAAAAATGCACGTAAGTGGGCTGCTTTAAAAATTAAAGATTATCTGGTGGAAACCTCTGATGGTACTTACACTTTGCAGTCTGAAGAGATGAATGAGTCTCGAGAAACAATGCACACTACTCATGGTGCCTTTCGAGAGGCCCGTGAGAAATTCGCACAACCTGCAAATCTGAGAGGAAAGAAAAAGATTGCAATTCTGGATATTTGCAGTGGACTGGGTATTAATGCAGCAGCAGCTTTGGAACAGGTCCTGGACCTTTTGAGGGAAGGTAAGATAGAACAGGTAGAGATGGATCTAGTGGAAATATCATGGGAAGTTTTAGCTGCAACTCTCTTAATACCATGTCCTTCAAAAAATAATCCCTTAAAAGTTAATCTTTCAAAAGATAATCCTTCAAAAGATAATCCTTTAAATCCTCATTCAATAGAAGCTTATCGCATAATTCGAAAAGCCATTGAAAATTACTTAATAACTTCAGGATTACTGTCATTTCCACGCGAGATGAAAGAAATTCCATCCAGTGTGGATATCCGTTTGCACTGTAAGGATGCTCGAAATATGATAATGGAACTTCCAGAAACCCAGTGTTATGATGCTGTATTTTTGGACCCTTTCAGCCCTCATAAATCTCCCGAGCTTTACAGCCAAGAATTTTTAGCTAAACTTGGAAGCTTACTTAAAAGACATGGGGTTATTTTGACCTACACTTCTGCAGCTCCAGTGCGCTACGCACTCATTGATGCTGGCCTGGAAATAGGAGAAGGCCCTGCTTTAGGAAGAAGTGGTGGAACAATTGCTTCTTTCACATTAAACAGAATTCCCAAATATTTGAACCAAAGCGATGAGCGCATGATTGCACTGTCTGATGCTGGAATTCCCTATAGGGATCCGGATCTAAACGCTTCAACTGATGAAATAATTGAAAAAAGACAGCTTGAGAGGATGGCTTTAAGAGGCCACTATAAAATGGCATCAACCGTTAAAACACCGGTTTATCTGGCCAGTGATCTGGAGGATGAGAAAATTAAAAGACGGGTGCTCAAACATCTAGAAAATTTCAATATCAATGATTTGAATTCATTAAAAGCTCGTTATCTGGTGTGTCCCCAGTTTTCAAATTGTATCTGTTGCTGTGGTCAGGAGGGTAATTCCAGTTCCAGAGAAAGGATCATAGAGATGGAGAAAAGATTAAAGATAGTAGCTAAGGGTAATTTTAAAGATGAGTAATTTTAATGATTAACAAATAAAAATAACTATAAAATTAAATAATATATTCATTAAAAAGTATTGTAATTAAAAATTAGAGAATATTCTACTTAAGATGCACTTATTATATTGACACTAATTTGTTTGAATTCTATTATTTAGATATATTTTTATAAGGTGAAAAATTTGAGCTTTGAAATAAAATATAAAGATGCAAGGGGCCGAGTAGGGACCCTTAAAACACCCCATGGAACCATAAAAACCCCAGCACTCATGCCAGTTATACACCCTGGGAAACAAACCCTCCAGGTATCAGATTACGGGGCAGAGGTAGTGATCACCAATGCTTATTTAATCTATAAAAATGATGATTTAAGGGAAATAGCACTAAACGAAGGTGTTCATGAGTTAATTGACTTTCCAGGACCAATAATCACAGATTCTGGATCATTCCAGCTCTCTGTTTATGGGGATGTTCAGGTTTCCAATCAGGAAATAGTTGAGTTTCAGGAAAAAATAGGGACTGATATTGGAACATCACTGGACATACCCACTCCCCCCTCAGTCAAACGGGAACGTGCAGAGAGGGATCTTGAAATCACTCTTTTAAGAGCAGCGGAATCACTGGAAGTCCGGGATGAATTAATGCTTAACTCGGTGGTGCAGGGTTCTACCTTCCCTGACCTGCGCAGCAAGTGTGCTGATGCACTGGGAGAAATGGATTTCCAGGTCCACCCTATTGGAGCGGTGGTTCCACTCATGGAATCCTACCGTTATAAAGAGTTAGTGGAAGTGGTCATGGCATCAGTGAGCCATCTACCTGATTCACGACCACGCCATCTTATGGGTGCCGGTCACCCCATGATCTTCGCCCTGGCAGTTGCAATGGGCTGTGATCTTTTTGATTCAGCAGCTTACATATTATATGCTGAGGATGATCGTCTTTTAATGCCCAATGGAACCTTAAAACTTGAAAACCTCTATGAAATGCCCTGTTCCTGTGAAGTGTGCACCAATTACACTCCAGAACAGTTGAGGAAGATGGAAAAATCCGAAAGATCAAAATTACTGGCTATACATAATTTAAGGATTAGTTTTGCTGAGATGAGACTGATCCGCCAGGCAATTGTGGAAGGAAGCCTATGGGAACTGGTTGAACAACGTTGCCGTGCCCACCCATTCCTCCTGGAAGCACTGCGCACTCTTAAAAATTTCTCAGAGGATCTGGAAAAATACGATCCTCCCTACAAAAAATCAGCATTCTTCTACACTGGCCCTGAATCCCTCCATCGTCCAGAGGTATACCGCCACCTGAAGAAGATAAAACAGATCCCTCCTAAAAAGAGTGTTTTACTTCTCCCCCGGAGCAGTAAACCATATTCCGAGCGTTTATATGATATTCCTGAAAGATTCTATCGAGTTATCCCTCAACAGGAAAGTGTTGATCAACTGGAAGATATACAGGTAACTGTGGTTGATGTGCCATTTGGGGTGATCCCACTGGAACTGGATCAGGTATATCCACTGGCCCAAAATGAATCACCGGATAGTTACGATGAAGATTCACTTAAAATGGTTCGAAATATTCTCTCCGATTATCTGGAAGGCTTTGACCAGATCATACTCAGTGAAGAGGTAGTGGAAACATTCTCCCTCAGTAACAAATATCAAATGGAGGAATACCATTTCACGCAACCCTTAAATATCGTGGTAAATGAGCAGGAAAGAATAAAAATGATAGCTGATTACCAGTTCGGAGCTGGTTCAGGGGAAGGTCTTTTTGGTGGAGATGTAAAAATTGTTAAAAGCAGAAAGACAGGGAAAATACGTCATGTTTATGATGGTGAAGAACTTATCGCCACTTTAAGGGCAAGTGATGGTGTTTTTGTCCTGGCCAGGGAAGGTGCTCGCCGGTTGCACCGATACCTCCCCTACCCTAAAAACAGGGTGGTGGTTAATGAGGATGCCGAACCATTTGCCCGGGAAGGAAAAAGTATATTTGCTAAATTCGTTATAAATTGTGATATAGATATCCATGCAAAGGAAGAAGTTTTGATAGTGAATGAACAAGACCAACTTCTGGCCTTTGGAAAGTCAATATTAAACGGAAGAGAAATACTTGATTTTAACACTGGTCAAGCAGTAAAGACAAGAAAAGGAGGCTTTTAATGTTACCTGGCGCAGGAATGAACCCCAAACAATTAAAACAAATGCAAAGAGCCATGAAACAGATGGGCATGGACACGAAAGATGTTAAAGGTGTCACTGAAGTTATCATTAAATTTAAAAATAAAGAACTGATAATCACTAATCCCAAGGTTAACCTCATGAACTTCATGGGACAGGATACCTATCAAATATCTGGAAAAAGCACAGAAAGAGCAATTGAAACTGAACTTATCATACCCGATGATGATGTGGACCTGGTGGCCACCCAGACCGGGGTCAGTCAGGAAGAAGCCAGAAAAGCCCTGGAAGAAACTGGTGGTGACCTGGCTGAGGCTATCCTGAGGTTAAGTTAAATGGCATTGATTGCCCATATTTCTGACCTTCACGTGGGATCCCTATCCTTCAGTGAGGAACTGATCCTGAATGTCATTGACCGGATCAATGAGATGGGAGTTGATGCCACCATTGTCACTGGAGATCTATCTGACAATGGATATTACAATGAATTAAAACAGGCATCAGAATATCTGGAGCAGTTCAAAACACCACTTCTAGTGGTGCCTGGGAACCATGACTCCCGCCACCTGGGAAACATTTGCTTTGAGGAACTTATCAAAGACAGGTACGGTACACTTAAGGTTAAAAATCATGGATTCAAAGTAATTGGACTGGATAGCAGTGAACCCGATCTCAACTTCGGTAAAGTGGGCAGGTCACAGCAGAGTTTCATGGAAAAAGCCATGAAAAATGCATCAAAGGAAGGATTATTTAAAATCATTGCATTACACCATCACATAATTCCCGTACCCCGTACAGGCCGTGAAAGGAATGTTTTAAGTGATGCTGGTGATATATTAATGTCATTAATTGAAAATAAAGCAGACCTGGTCCTTTCAGGCCATAAACATGTTCCCCACACATGGATAGTTCATGAAACTGTCTTTGCCACTGCTGGAACAGTTTCATCCTTTAAACTCAGGGGGAAAGATACACCCTCCTTTAATACAATTAATATAGATGAAGAACATATAGATATCCTCTTGAACACTGCCAATGGTGAAACCCACCGTCTGGCAAAGTATGAAAACAGGTGTAGGTGATTGATTGCAGGTAATTGTGGATGCATCTAACGTAGCCCACTTCGAAAAAAGGGATGGAAAACCAAGCCTAAAAAAATTGCTGAAAGCAGTAGAGGCACTGGAAAAATTAGGATACCACCCTATTCTCATCGCTGACGCGTCGCTGAGACATGAAATCGATGAGAAGGAAGAATTCAACAAACTCCTTGATGAGGAAAAGGTACATCAGGTACCCTCAGGCACCAATGCTGATCACTACATTCTGAATCTGGCTGAAGAAGAAGATGCTAAAATTTTATCCAATGATGCCTTCCGTGAGTTTTTTGATGAATTCAGGGATATTAACAGTCGCAGAATCCCATATAGCTTTAAGGGTGAGAATATAGTAATTGGGAGTTCTGCTCAACCTAAAAAGATCAAAAATATCCTGCAAAAAATTTCCACTCAGATCCTATCTGAATTTGAGAAAAAGGGATATGAATCATATAAACTGAAGAAAAACAAGAAACTTTCAGGCATTGCAGTGGCTAAAGAGGCAATTGATCGTATATCAAAGACTAATGATGAGGGTATAGACTCTAAAATTGAAGGAATGTTCATGAAAATACCCCTGTTTGATAAGGTCATGAAGATGGTGGAAGATGCCGAGAGAACCAGTGACTTCATCATCTTTGTACTGGTCAGCCCCCGTGACTACCGCGACGCGGTAAGAAATGCAGGTAACATTGCAGTGACTGTCGGGGATCGTTTAAAATTAGACCATGCCCCACTGGTGGCGGTTCGTAATGATTTATTCACCAAACCAGGGACTTTTGAGTTGAATATTATTTACTCTGATGAAATACTGGAAGAATCACCATTTGATGTGAACATCACCATCAATGATCATGACTACTCCTTTGTCAAGAAAAACTCAAGAAACATAGCCAGCACAGTCGCTGCACGGTTAGGGACATGGAAATTCCCTATAGTATCTGTAAAACCGAGCATGCTAATGGAAAAACCAGGACACTACGATATAAATCTAGACAAGGGAGGAGACAAGTAAATGGCAGGCAACTACCTGTTGAGAACGTTATTTGGTTTCCTCTTGAAACACCGGGTTTTAAGTATAGGTACTAAATATTATCCTACCAACGAGAAAGAAACTGAATATGTGGAGATGGTGAATTACACCCGTACCATGCTCTTGGAAATTGAAAGAGCCAACATAACCACGGAAAACATCTTTCATAATCTTTTAAAAGAAGTGGGACGGGGGAACATACCCGAAAATCGCAGATTTGTTGAAATCAAACCTGCTGAGAACGATGTAAATGAATATGCTCTTTTAAGTAACATAATTATGGGTAGCGACCGTTACCTTTATGTGGAAGTCTTTGGGGGTAATAGGGGGATCATCGACCAGTTCGTTCAATTTATCCAGAAGGAAAAAGGTACAATTGTTGAACGAAGTAACACCGAGATTGTATCCCGGCTTCTATCCAAAAATGATGCCATAAGAGTAGGTGTGGAATTAATTAAAATGGGAATGGAAAAGCAGATCGATGTCCGTGCAGCTGCTGGAATGACTGGAGCTGCATCCATTGAAAGATCCATTAACCTCAACAAACAAATTGGAGAAACTTCAGGTGTGGGATTCACCAAACTCGGTGGGGAATTTGCAATAGTTTTCTCCAGTAAGATAACTAAACTGGAAGGAACACCAGCAGTTTACGATAATTATCTCTTCATTGATGCCTTTGACTCCACCCAGTTCATTGAAGACCAGGGTCGTGATCGACTGGTGGAGATTATGAATGAAGTAAAAGATTTCATTGAGAAGGAGTGTAACGGTAGAATTGAAGGATACCGTGAAGGAGGGGATGACTTAATTGCCAATTTACCCACCAAAGATGCTGCACTCCGTGCGGGTATCGACTCAGCATGGCATGCCCTCAATAACGGTGCTAGATTAAGGGTTGGAATTGGTAAAAGTCGTCGAGAAGCTGGTGAAAGAGCCCAAATGGCTGATGACATCAAAATATGGAATAACTCACCAGTAATGGTCTTTGACCTGGCTGATGGAATCTATGCCTACTACATACCCTCAGAATTCAGCCGTGCGGTCATTGAATTTATGCAGGAAAAAACTGGTCGCATAGTTCTGATATTCGTCTTCGTATTCATAGTTACCCTTATTGGTTGGAATGTGGGCTACTGGGAGTTTGGACTTGTTGCCATTGCACTGGCTTTACTCTACGCACTTACAGCGTAAGTAAATCCAAGTGTATTTCAGAGTTATTATAAGATTAAGAGTTGTTTAAATTAAATTTCAAATTATTACAAGTTAAAGTTCAACTTTAAAGTTTAATACAGTGTATTCAAATTAAATTAAACTTTATTAAGTTGAATTACAGTGTAATTCAAATTAAATTTCAGGTTATTTATTAACGGTTCATTAGTTAAGGGTTCCTGTGAAGGGGGCCCCTTCAAGAAAGTCTTACTTACTAATTAACTTTCTAATTGGATTATTAGTAAGAAATTGGTTAAGTTATAATGTGAATGAAGGGTTTGATTATATGAAAGAAGAATTAAAGGGAAAGGCAGCTGTTGCCCTGGTAATATCCTTAATTGCATTTGGATTCGGAACAGGGGCCAGCATGTTCACTAATTTTAGCCTGGGTAACAACAACTACACTGGTTTAAATATCAGTACACCCAGTGAATTACCAGTTGTTTACAACGTGAAAAATACCACTAACCCCAACACTACCACTCAATCCAATGTACAAACACCATCATCATCTTCTTCCAGTTCAGATACAGTTTATGAGGAACCATCTAATTCCAACACTAATTCACAAACCAACAACAATCAATCTACAAAAGTCAATAAGTCAACTTGAAATTAATCAGTATTAAATAATAAAATAATCATATTATTATCATAGTCAGCGTAGATACAGCATTAGATAATAAAATAATCATTATCAGGCTAATCTGCGTTAGATAATAAAATAATGCATTAAGCATGAAATCAAGCATGATTATGAAATCATGCAATATTTATGAAATCTATGAAATCATGTTTAGACTATAAAATGATTAGATTATAAAATCATTAGTAAAATTTCCAATCATAAATCATTAATAAATTTCCATATCATTAATTATTTTCTAGAATGATGGTTAACAGTAGATTACCTGACGGGTGGGATGACACATGAAAAAAATTGAAGGTGGAATATGTTCAGTGGAAGGTGTAAAGGCAGCTGGGGCCTGTGAAGATAATTATGGAGTAACAGTTATTCATTACCCTGGAAGCAGTGCTGCAGCAGTGTTTACCAGAAATAAAGTTCAAGCCGCCCCCATAATCATCACCCGCGAATCAGTTAAAGACGGGAAACTATCCGCTATTGTTGCCAACAGTGGTAATGCCAATTGTTTTACAGGTAAAGAAGGTATTCAACACGCTGAGACCATGGCTTTCCAGGTAGCTGAAGAATTGGACATTCCACCAGCTGATGTAGCAGTTGCATCCACCGGGATCATCGGACGCCAGCTACCCTTACCCATTATCAGCAAGTTAATCAACCATGCACTGCGAAGACTTTCAAGTTCCCCTGAAGCATCTAAAAATGCTGCAGAGGCTATAATGACTACTGACACTTTTCCAAAGGAATTTGCAGTTGAAACAACACTAGATAATGGTAAAACCATTCGTATTGGTGGTATTACCAAGGGTTCGGGAATGATAGCTCCTAATATGGGGACAATGCTTTCGTTTTTAGTCACGGATATTGAAGCCAGCCCCAATGAACTGGAAGAAGCATTAAAGAAATCTGTTGAAAAAACTTTTAACATGGTAGTTGTGGATGGTGATGAAAGCACCAATGACATAGTTATTTTATTATCCCGACCTGGACATGGAAACATTGATGAGAATTTCCAGGAAGCACTGGACTACCTGTGCAGTGAGCTGGCCAAGATGATGGCCAGAGATGGTGAAGGTGCAACCAAATACATGGAAGTGGAAGTTAACGGTGCTAAAACCTTAAATGAAGCCAGAATTGCAGCCAGGTCCATAGTTAAATCACCTCTGGTAAAAACTGCCCTTTTTGGGGCTGATCCAAACTGGGGCCGTATCGTGGCAGCAGTGGGATACTCCGGAGCCAGCATGAACGAAGACACAATTAGCGTTCGTTTGGAAGATGGTGAAAGATTTGTGGATATTGTAAATGATGGTGAAATAATGGCCTTTGAAGGGACCGAAGAACTGGAACTTGCAGAAAGTATAATGGAAAGGGAAGAAATTAAAATAACCGTTGACATGGCCATTGGAGATTTCAAAGCAACAGCTTATGGTTGTGACCTCAGCTATGAATATGTAAGTATCAATTCAGAATACTCCACATAATGTAGTATCAATTCAGAATTCTCCACATAATGTAGTATCAATTCAGAATTTTCCACATAATGTAGTATCAATTCAGAATTTTCCACATAATGTAGTATCAATTCAGAATACTCCTATGTAAGTATCAATTTAGAATACTCCACAGAAATTTGAATGTTAAGCGACTTATGATATTTTATGAATTATGCAAAATAAAAGGATTAATAATTCCATTTATCAAATTATGTAAATATTAAGAAGTTATATTGGTATTAAGTAGTTTTTAAGGGGTTTTGAAAAAAATGAATGTAATGATTATCGGTGCAGAGGGAATGTTAGGGCACGATCTGGAAGAAATTATATCTGCTGAACACGATGTTAGTACTACTACCATTCACACTCTGGACATAACTGACATTGATAAAACAATTGAAACTGTGAAAAATATCAATCCTGACGTGGTTGTACATGCTGCGGCCTTCACCGATGTTGATGGAAGTGAATCAAATGCTGACTTAGCATACAATGTAAATTCACTGGGAACCCGAAATGTGGCAGTAGCCTGCCGTGAAGCAGACAGTGCCCTGGTTTACATATGCACAGACTATGTCTTTGATGGAACCAAAGGCACACCCTACCGTGAATATGACCAGACCAACCCACTGAGTGTATACGGACAGACCAAACACCAAGGAGAAGTTTACATCCGTGATATTCTGGATAAATTCTACATTGTCCGAACTGCCTGGTTATATGGTTATCATGGCCCCAACTTTGTCACCACCATGTTAAAATTAGCAGAAAACCATGATAGCATATCTGTGGTCAGTGACCAGACAGGAACTCCCACCTATACTGTGGATCTGGCTAAGGCCATAAACCAACTCATAACAAAACCAGCATACGGTATTTACCATGTAACCAACAGTGATCAATGTTCCTGGTATGAATATGCCCAACTGATCTTTGAAAATGCAGGTATTGAAATTGATTTAAAACCAGTTACCACTGAAGAATTTGGTAGCCCTGCCCCAAGGCCTTTATATTCTGTTTTAGATAATTACAACTGGAAAATGGAAGGTTTCCCTGAGATCAGAAGTTATAAAGAGGCTTTAAAAGAGTATATGGGACTTTTATAGTCCCTGAGGAATCTTTATTTTAATTTTAATTTTTAATATTAAATCTTTATTTTAAATTTAATCTTTATTTTAAATTTTAATTAACTTTTTAATCCTAATTTTTTATTTCAATCAACTTTATTTTAATAAAGTCATTTTTTAAAAAAAACGTAATTTTCAAAGAATTTTTTATGAACAAAAAAAGGTTAAAAAAGAAAGGATTTTTTTAAATTAGATTCCCTTATTGAATGGAAAAAATATTTAGAGGGATAACTTGGATATTCTTTCCATGGCTTTTTCTGTATTTTCCAGGGTGTTAAAGGCAGTTAATCTAAGATAACCCTCACCACTGGGACCGAAGCCCACACCAGGAGTTCCCACTATATGTGCTTCATCCAGTAGAAGATCGAAGAATTCCCATGAATTCATATCACCAGGAGTTTTAACCCAGATGTAAGGGGAATTAACTCCACCGTAAACCCTTAAACCAATATCTTTCAAACTGTTCCGGATTATGGAAGCATTTTGCATGTAGTAATCAATGGACTCCTTGATTTCAGCACGTCCTTCTGGTGAGTAAACTCCACAGGCAGCCACCTGTACTGGATAGGAAACACCGTTGAACTTGGTGGTCTGGCGGCGATTCCAGAGACTGTTAAGTGAATGGGGGTTACCTGCACTGTCAAAGCCCATAACTTCCTTAGGAACAACAGTGTAAGCACAACGGGTACCAGTGAAACCAGCATTTTTAGAAAAGCTCCTGAATTCAATTGCCACTTCACGAGCGCCTTCAATCTCATAAATACTATGTGGAATGTCATCTTCCTGAATGTAAGCTTCATAAGCAGCGTCAAAGAGAATGATTGAATTGTTCTCACGAGCGTAATCCACCCACTGTGCCAGCTGTTCAGTGGTCAGTGCCATACCCGTAGGATTGTTGGGGAAGCATAGATAAATCAGGTCCACAGGTGTTTCAGGAAGTTCAGGGATAAATCCATTCTCTTCAGTACAGGGAATGTAAACCAGTTTCTGGTAGCGACCATCATCCATCATGGGACCAGTTCTTCCAGCCATAACATTACTTTCCACGTAAACCGGGTATACTGGATCAGTAACTGCTACAGTGCTGGATAGATCAAATATTTCCTGAATATTACCAGTATCACATTTAGCACCGTCACTGACGAAAACTTCATCTACAGATAGATCAATTCCCCGCGGAGCGTAGTCATTTTTTATAATTTCCTCAATCAAAAAATCATAACCCTGTTCTGGACCATAACCACGGAATGATTTAGGATCACCCATTTCCTGCACAGCTTCTGTGAATTTTTGAGTTACAGCTTCAGGTAGGGGTCGAGTTACATCTCCAATACCCATCCTGATAATGTCAGCATCGGGGTTATCATTCTGGTATTTTTCTACCCTCTGGTTAATTTCAGAGAAAATATAATTGCTTTTAATTAACAAATAGTTTTCATTGATTTTAACTGCCATATACAAACACTCCTACGGTTTTTTTATGAATAAGTTTTTATCAGTAATTTATATTATATTATTTTAGTTTTTATCAATAATTTATTATTATATTATTTTTGAAAATAAGGAAATTCAAATGATTCATTAATTTTCAAATGATTCATTATCATTCAATTTTATCAAAAGATTCATATCATCCAATTTCTTAATCTAATTTGAACTTGCCTCTATTTATCTTTTTTTCAATAACATTTCATGTTACTATCTGGAGTTAAAGGCCATATTAAGCTATATAAATCTTATAATTTAAAAATATCTTGTTGCTTTCGTTAATGATAATTTAACATGTCTTCCTCGTTTTATTTAAAAATTATCATGAAATGATTGCCTAAAGCATGAAATGATTGTTTAAAAGAATACCAACTTTTTATAGGTGGTATGGGTAAAAACTAAATATAGTACAGTTAAGATATATTTAATGGATAATATAGATAATAGGTTAAAAATGTTATAAAAAGAACCTACAGTACAATTCAAATGAGTTTAATTTGATTAAATAGTTATTTGGGGATAACTAAAGTATTTTATCCTTCTAGAACTGGTTTATATCAATTATTTTATAAACTTAAAGTATATTTATCGGGAAGATTAATTTAATTGTGGAGAATTTAACATGAAGTGTGTTGTAATAGGTGCAGGTAATGCTGGGCGACCAGCTGCCAGGATTTTAAATTATGCTGGTCACCAGGTTCAAATAACTGATGAAAAGGAAATGGAGGAATTTCCAGAGAGTGTTCAAAAAACCCTCCATAAAATGGCCGAAGAAGGTGTTAATCTTCATCTGGGGCTTGATGACCCCACCAATATTGAAGATGTGGATGCAGTGTACATTTCTCCAAACATACCTAAAGATTCTCCAATCAGACATTACTTGATTGATAATGAATTAAAATTAATTATAAATCAGGATATAGCTAAAATTATGGATAATGCCATAAATGTTGATGTTATAGGAGTAACTGGGACACTGGGAAAAACCAGCACTACCCATATCATCTCTGAAATCTTTAAAAATGCGGGATACAATGTTTGGACCTGTTCATCACTCTCAGGCAATTTACTCAGTGAAGTGATTGTAGAAGGAATTATCAATGGTGATCACCTCAAAAGTGATATAGCTGTGTTGGAATTACCACACGGCACTATCCGACTTTTATCAGAATTGAAACTTAAAGTGGGTTTAATAACCAATATTTATTCCGATCATCTTTCTGAATTTGAAGGTTCCCTGGAAAAATATATCAATAGAAAGTTAATGATAGTTCCTTCCAGTGAAATGATCGTTGCCAGCTCCCAGTGCAGGGACAAACTCAAGGAACTCACTGTGCTATATTACTGCTCACAGAACAGTGATTGTGATGTTTCTGGTTATCTTAAAGATGGGAATATTGGAATTAAATATAAATTAAAAGGACGAGAAGGGGAATTTGAAACAGAATTCAATCTAAAGGGATATTACTTTGAAAATTCTCTTGCAGCAGCTACTGTTGCTTTAGCTTATGGTTTGAAAGAAGAATCAATAAAGAATGGTTTAATGAAGTTTAAAGGTATTCCTGGACATTTGGAATACATAGGTAATTATTCTGGGCGTGATGTTCATTTCGATGCTGCTTTTGTACCTGAAGGTATTATTTCAACTTTAAAACAGTTTTCACAGGCTGATGGTTCTGACCTGATAATATTAATTGACAATCCTGACAGTACCAATCCCCGGGACAAGTTAGAAATCGGGAAAGTACTGGGTGAATATGCACAGGTGATCATTGCCAGTGGCTTTAATGAAACCACCGGTATACTGGACATGAAATCCGCACATGAAGTACTGGAAGGGGCAAAAGATTCGGATGCACTTAAAATAGCCACAGAAGACATGGTGACTGCAGGTGAATATTCCATTAAACATTCCAAACCTGGAGATATCATACTGCATATTGGTCCAGGTGCTATAACCAATTATGAAGATCTAAAATCTAAAATGATGAAGGGCATAGAGGAAGGATGTAAAAAATATTCTTAAAAAAAATGGAGATTTTTTCGGTTAAAATGATTTTTTTCGGTTACTATTTACATTTAACTGGAAAATTTCCTTTTTTCCCACTATGCCTGTTTAATAGTTAAAAAATTATTATAATTATTTATTTCACACTAATTTTCATTTCATGTGTTAAGTTTTTATTACTAATTGATTGGACATTTTTTAAAAGAATGTTCTAGTTTAATTAAAATATTACTGAATATTCCTCCTTCCATTACTCCTTTCAAATCAATTCATTATATTACTCCGTTCAAATCAATTCATTATAATGAATTGAAAGTTGAGTTATTGGAAAACATTATTTAGAAGAAAAAACATGATTTAAAAAAGTCTTCTAAAAAATTAAGTTTATTTCATATGGGTGTAAAAAAATGGGATATTTGATATGTCAAGACTGCGGTGGTTATTATAAACTTGAAAAGGGCGAATCAAAGGAAGATTTCGTCTCATGTCAGTGTTATGGTTCTTTAATATATGTTGAGAGTCTTGATGGATATTTAAATGAAAATAATGAGAATAAAGACTATGAGCCTATCAATCAGGTTCAACTGGATAACTTTTTATCTGATCCGGATTACCACTCAGAGAGTGGGTTTGAGGGTGAACTTCCTAAAACAAGTGAACTTCAAAGAAGTGAACTTCCTCAAAAAAAAGAAATTTCCGAATCATTAAGTTTTTCATCTTTCAGGGGATATGAAGAAAATTCTTCGGTAAAAAATAGAAATTATTACCGAGAAATCAGTTCCAAAGAGATAAAACCAGATATAGCTAAATTAAAGCGTGTTAAAGATGTTAACGGTATTATTGAATCTTTAGATTACGATGATCCCGAGGTTAAACTTGATGCAGTACAGGCATTGGGTGGTATTGGTGATGAAAGGGCTTTAAAACATCTGGATAAAATAAAAAATGAAGAAAAGGGTATACTAAAAACTTACGCTGCAAATGCAATTTTTCACATAGAATCCAAAAATAAAGGACTTAAATCTCAAAACCGGGCTTATTACCGGGAAGAATATTATAAGGTAACTAAAGGAGCAGCTAGTGAAGTTAAAGACATTCCTAAAAATAAAGGTAGTTCCAGGATTAATAATCTTTCTAAAGAGAATAATTCTAAAAAAGATGTTTTTAAAGATTATGATACTAAAACAGTTGTTAATACTAAATCTGATTCAAAAATGGGCCAGGTTAACCAAGTCAATGAGACTGAAGATGTAAATGGTGATGACATTTATTTCATAAAGTTCTTGGGTATTAAAAACACTGATAAACCATTGATAGGGTTTATTCTCCTTTTTGTTGTATTGTTAGTAATTGGGGTCATTCTAACAATGGGTTCCAATTGAGTATCATTTTTAGACATAAAAACAGGTTTAGTTCTTTTTTTGAATTGTATACTTACTTTATTAGATTTATTTCCCAATTCACATCTTATTTCAGCATTTATTGGAAAGATTATTCACTTAATGTGGGATAAATCACATCAATCCCATCATCCTTTAGTTTTAGGAATTTATTTTTGTTGGTGGTATGAACTGGGTATAACTTGTCTGGATTTATTTTGCGTATCATCTCAAGTATCTCTTTACCGTTGGCGTGCCCAGATGCATGGAAGCATTTATTTTTCAGGGGTAAGTTGAATAACTTCAGCCATTTGTGAACCTTCCTCTCATTTATTTCCATCTGTTCATCAAAAGGCTCAGTACTGGACTTAATATATACACCATTTACTGGTTTAATATCGATAAGTTCCTTTAACTCAAAAAAGTCACATCGAAATATGTAATTTTCCGGATCTTTCCGGAGGTCCTGGTAAGTTAGTACATTATCATTCGCCAGTAATTCCCTTTCCCATTTCTTGTAGTCCCTTAGGCACTGTGCTGATTCAATGTCACTGGCACACAACCATTCATCCTCCACACAGGCAAAACTATCCTCACCAAGAAGACCCCAACCCTTACGTGGTTTATAAATCATAACCTCTGATAAATCAGGATATTCTTTGCTGATTTGGTTGAATAAATTCAGAATATAAGCCTGCTTAAGGCTCACCACCAGCTTCCTTCCAGTGTCCTCAGCAACTTTATAAAAAGTTACAAGACGGTCCAGATCCCTTACAGGGTAGTTAACCACCACCAGGCCTTCACATCTTTCAACAGCATCAACTGCACGCTTTTCAATGTCAATCTCACTGATATTGCGGTCACTATCAATACGAGTACCCTCACTGATCATAATGGTGGGCTTGGCTTTCTTGGCTTCTTTAATGAATTTACGGGTGAGCTCTGGATGTCTCCCATGGAAACGAAGATCACCAGTGTATACAATGGTTTCATCCTCATTTTCACATATAAATGCCGATGCACCAGGCAGTGAATGGTCAACCGGTGCAGATTTAATACTAAAGTCTCCGATTTCAAACTTTTCATAGGGTTTCACAATGTTGATGTCACGGTCAACTATGTTGGCCCTGGACCTCATGTAACCATCGCCACGTTTTTTCGGTTCCAGATAAAAGGATTTTTTTAAATGGAGATACTCAGAAAATGATGCTGCACCAGTTTCTTCCAGGGCCCTTAAAATAAGGTGAGATTCATTGGTTAGGTAAATGGGAATATCCTCCCGTAAGTGATGGACATAAGCAACATGGTCTACGTGGGAGTGGCTGATGAGAACTCCATCTACTGAGGGTTTATCTGGGTAGGGGAGGCCAACGTGTCGGAGGTAATCCTCCCGATAAATGCCTTTTATATAGGGTAAGAGGCCCAGTTCTACAAAGTCGCAGATCCCATTAGCTTTCCTTGGTTGCAGGAATTCGGATAAGTAATCGTTAGCATGTGAAAATCCCATTCCAAAATCAAAGAAGAAAGAACTTTCATTACTCTTGACTTGGATCTTATTTCCCCCAATTTCATCCACGCCACCGAAAAAATCAATACTGGTCACATAAGCACCTCTGATTTCATTCTCATGATAATAATCAACTATACGTATTAACTAAATTTTATATTAATTATTATTTTACACGTTTTTATTTTAGAAATGATCTTAGAAATAATCAGGATATTCTGGATTTATCCTTTATATCATCCTATTTCTTGGAACATATTCATATGATTTTTATTTTCATGATTTTAAAAATCTATATAAATTACTTGATTTTTTATTCATTCTTTTTTTTAGTTAATTCTTTTTTATTTCTCGTTTTTTATTACCATGGTTATTTCTAATAGAAGTTTCCTGTGGGATATTTTTAATCAAAAAAACCTTCTAGATCGTGAAAAAAAGATAAGTAATCAATTAATTAAAGTTTAATTAAAAATTCTAATAAAAAGAGATTAACTGCTAAACTAAAATTAGAATAACCATAAAAATAACACTAGAAACTATATCATTCTATTAACTGATAGCTGTTACTATTCATTGACTAATAGCTGTTATCATTCCATAGATATTATTCATTCCAGATAGATGTTATTATTCCAGAGGAATGTTATCATTCCATTGATTGGGTATTTATGTTAAGTGGTATTATCTGATGGAAATTTAAGGATGGAGGCTCCATGTTAAAAAAAGAAGAGGATTTTATTGAAAATTTAAACAGTGTAAGAAGGATCAACACATCTTTTGTTATTGCCAGTGCCATTATCAAAACAGCTAGAAATGGGAAGGACTACCTTGAATTTAGCTTAACTGATAAAACTGGTGAAATAACCGCCAGGATGTTTCCCAATAGGGATGCTCATGATATTTTTGAAAGTATTAATCAGAAAAATATCTACACCATAACTGGTAATGTTGATGAGTTCCCACGCAATTCCCAGAACTTCAGTATTAAAATTGATAGTTTCCAGGAGTTGGATGAAGAGAAGTACCACCTTGATGATTTCATCCGTACCTCGGATAAAGACCAGAAAGAACTCTTTGAAGAAATTATCAGCACCATTAAAGGTATTGAAAATATTCATTTAAAAAATCTTCTCAAGGCTTTCTTCTGTGACCCTGACTTTGCTCATGAATTTTCCACAGCCCCTTCTGCAAAAATTTATCATCATAATTACGTGGGTGGATTATTAGAACACACGGTGGAAGTACTGCAGTTGTGTAAAACAGTCTGCCAAATATTCCCTGAGGTAGACCCGGATTTACTCTACACCGGAGCAATACTGCATGATGTGGGTAAATTAAGGGCTTATGACTATGATCTGATAAGTATTGATATTTCCAATGAAGGGAAAATGTTAGATCATCTTTTTATATCTGCGAATATGGTGAAGGAAAAGATTAGTTCTCTGGATGAGGAAATGCCTGAAAATCTTCAAACACAGCTTTTGCATCTGGTATTAAGCCACCATGGTGAGGTTCGAAATGGTTGGGGGTCACCGGTTGATCCCAAAACTCCTGAAGCAGTGGCACTGCACTACGCTGACAATTTAGATGCCAAGGTTAAGGGTTTAATCCAAAAATTAAAAGGTTAATTAACCTTTTAGTTGTCAATTTTTATGGGGGAAATTAAAAATTATTATGGATTATTAAAAAATTTACAGTTAAGGGGTGAAATTGTGGCAATGGACGATATTGACAGAGAATTAGAAAAATACCAGAAAACTCTGGAAGACGAAAAGAAAAAAGCAGCCCGTATCAATTGGGGATTGTTTTTAATCTTGATTGTAGTTATAATTCTATTTGTATACTCGTTATGGCGTTATCAAGTTTTAAATTAAACAGTTGAATTCAGGTTAATCTTGATTTAGATTTCAATTCATTTAGTTTTTCTTCGATAAGTTCATCAAAAAACTTCTCTAAATTTTTATCTAAATCATTATAGATAACATGATCATCCGCCATTAGCCACCCGCCCAAAATTCAATCTACTAACAAATATTGTAATGTGGATGCAATATAAAGTTTATGATTAAGAAGTTTATGGCCAAGTAATGATTTTAACTAAAATGAATCCTCTTCTAAATCGAGTTAAAACTTTGAAAATAAAATAAAAAAATGAATATGAATTTAATAAATTATTTAAAAAGTAAAAAAATTTGGAGTTATCTTTAAATGGTTATGCTTTTTATAATTCGATTTTTTTTACTTCTTGCTTTAACTTCCTGTCTTTGCAGAATTCAAATACATGACCACATTCACTGCAAAGTATTACTCCAACGTTTCCATCCGGAATATGTGGAATGTAACAGGTGTCAACTGATGTTTCTTTCTTTCTCTGGGAAACGGTCTTATCTTTGCAACCACATACTGGACATGCCTGGTTAAGTTCTTCTGATTTCATTTAACTCCTCCCTCACCTACTATTTATGTGATCTTTAAATTATCTTTTTTTCTATTTATTCGAGATAATTGCACATTTCAAGATATCAATTGTGTATGATTTGTCACTGCATCTTTGAATGAAACTTCTAAATTCAAATTAATATTGCACTACTCATTTTTTTATTAATTTAGTGATCATTCATGATATTAGTTCGTGCGTTCTCGAACGTATGGTACTATGCGAACCAATGTATATAAAGTTTTTCATTATTAATTCCTGAAAATAATATTCATATTTTATGACAAAATTCAAATTTATGACATTCAAATTCTAGGCTTACTGCAAATGTCGCGTTCCAAAAGTCTATCTCTCATTTAGCGCCTGTATCTGTTCGAGAAAATTCATAACTTTCTTCAGCAGTTATAATTATCTTTTGTTGTATCAAACCAACAGTTTTAATTATCTAACAGTTTTAATTAGTAATCTTAATTTTAATTTAGCAACCGGTATTTTTGCGTTTGGACACAACTGAATCTGCTACAACACATAGGATCTCAAACATCATGAAAGCACAGGTCATTGCAGTAACACCATTAGCTCCATCTAATGGGGGAGATAACTCCATAACATCTCCTCCCACCAAGTTTGCCCCCTGCAGTCCTCGGATAATCTGTTGCATCTCCAGTGTGGTTAAACCTCCTGGTGTGGGAACTTCAGTTGCCGGTGCATAAGCCGGGTCAAGGGCATCAATATCAATGGTGATATAGGTGGGACCCTTACCGATCACCTGTCTAATTTCTTCTATAACGTTTAAAACACCCATCTGACGAAATTCTTCAATATGCAATACTTTCATGCCTGTTTCATATGAAAAGTTCCATAAAGGTTCCATAGAACCACGAATACCAATCTGAACCGTTCTCTTGGGATCTAAAACTCCATCCTCGACTGCGTGATACAAGATACTTCCACTGGAATTTTGGCCACCATTAATTTCTTTGGCAGTGTCACAGTGAGCATCAAAATGTACCAGTCCAACTGGTTTTTCTGCACCAATGGCCCTCAGTATAGGGTAAGTTCCAGAGTGATCGCCACCAGCAGTAATGGGGTGGGCACCATCATCCCAGATCTCTTTAAAAAATGCTTCAGTATCCCGGTTAATCTCTTCAATTGAATAGGAATTCTTCAAAGGTACATCCCCAACATCAGCAACTTTGCAAATGTCAAAGGGTATGATCCCATTGGAATGATTCATGTACCCCCCGGTATAACTGGATTTATCCCTTATGGCTCTGGGTCCCATACGAGCCCCTGGAATTCCTGATGCAAGGTCAACGGGGTATCCTGCCAGGGCAATGTCAATTTCACTGAAATACTGGCAGGATTTAGTGCGCCAGAAAGTGGGAATACCCGAATAAACCGGTGCAAACATCTGTTCATTGCCACTATCATGCATTTTCTGGACAAAATTATGGTACTTTTCATTACTGTACCTATCAATATGGTTAGAAATCATCGATTTTTTATTATTGATATTTTTTTCCATGTTAACACTCTTAATAACCGAGGAGACTATTTATTTATAGTCTATATCATTTTTTTATGTATTTTCACATCAATATAATCATTCCAACCTAAATTGTGAAAATCTTCACAAAAAACCAGTTGCTAAAAAAAGTGGGATAATACTAAATTACTTTTTCCTTTAAAATTATGTATTCCTCTTTACATTACTCATCATTATTACTTATTTTTTTGGCAGTGAACTTGTTGTATAGGACCTGTTGTATTGATATAAAATAAACAGGATCACAGATTGAGAAATGGATTTTTTAATAAAATTCCAATAAATAAGTAATAAATACCGTTTCAAGTTCTAATACAGTTTAAATTTATTATTAAAGCGATTTTAAAGATTTGAATGAGATTTAACAAATGATCCTGTCTAATCAACTGCTTCAAGATAGGGGGTTCAGGGTAATGGATAAATCAATGGTTGCATGTATGGCATAATTGCCCTAATCATGTTTTATTTTTTTGATTTAGTCATGATTTGATGATTTTTAAGTAAATTAAACCTCCTTCGGTCTCTTCCAATTAACGCTTCAAAGAAAACTTCTAAATGCGCTTTATTTAAAAAAATAAGCTTAAAAATCGCCTGAAAAAACAAAATAGACCGAAACCTTTATATAACATGTCCAATGAACTGTTGGTGTTCATAAAGTCCTACATCATTTATTTTAAGATTTAGGACACGGAGGCGATAAAATTAGGCGAAATTTCACACAAGCAGTAGTAGTTGCATTGTGTGCACTTTTCATGGTAATCCCAGCTGTGGGAGCCGCGGAAAGTTCAGATACTGGAAATACGGTCGTGACCAACGCGAGCACAGACCAAGACTTGAAAATAGGAATGACTGGAGATAATGTCACCGAACTACAAACCTGGTTACAAAATCAGGGATTCTACAAAGGTAAAATCGATGGTGAATTCGGAAACTACACTGAACAGGCAGTCAAAGCATTCCAGCAGTACGTTGGAATCAAAGAAGACGGAATTGTTGGTAACATTTCCCGTCAGAGCATGAAAGACCTGGTCAATGGAAACATCCAAACATCCACCGGTAAATCAAGTAGTTCCTACAGTAAAACCGGTAGTTCAACATCATCTGGTGCAGCATACGGAACCAAAAAATCTTACTCAGGATCCTCAACCTCATACAAATCCAGCAGTAGCGGATGGAGCAGTGGAAAAGGAGTAGGTGATTGTTGGGATAACAGTTACGCACTTTACGATGAACTAACCGCATCTGGTCAGTCCGCAAGGATCGTTCAGTACGCCAACAGTTATGTATCCAATCACCGTTCTGTAGAAGTATGGGATGGTAGCAGCTGGGTTGACTACGATTACAAAGGAAATGGGTATTCAAACAGATACTACGCAACTGCCCATGATTCCTCAGCAACTGTAATTGAAGGTTAAAAAACCCCTGTGGATAAAATATCTCAGCAGTTGAATTATAACTGCTGATTAAACCTTTTTTTTAAACTAAATCTTAGAATACTCTTTTGAGTTTTTTTCAACACACAAATAATACAAATGACTTTTTTAAACTCAATGAAGATTATACTCAATTTAATGGAACAATTAATCTAAATTCGGTAATAATTTTCCCTATACCAGTAAAGAAGAGTATTAATGAAAATATTTCCCACCGAAAAGAGTTTTTATTTAAACTATTTAATATAAGATTAAAATAATAATCATAGATGAAAATTAAGAATTTAATCATTATAACCTAGAAATTAGCCATCTGAATCGGATATTAATTAAAATATGGGGCGAAAAAAGAAGATGATAGACTATGTTTTTGGCCTGTCGGTGAGGGTTTTACTCACTGATGAAGATAATAAGATCCTGATTCTTAAAAGATCAACAGATTCTAAGACCAATCCTGGAAAATGGGAATTTCCAGGGGGAAAGGTAGATCAGGGGGAATCATTTGACCAGGCCCTTATCAGGGAAGTTTATGAGGAAACCAAGCTTAAAATCTCTTTGGAACATGTTGTTGGTATATCTGAGCAAAATTTACACCTTATCCGGGCAGTACACATTATAATGTCCGGTAAAATCATTGAAGGTAACCTAACTTTAAGCAGTGAACATGAGGGTTATGCTTGGGTATTTTTTGAAAATTTGGATAAATATGAACTGGCTGACTGGTTAGATGTTTTTGTTAACAATCAGGAAACCTCTGAATCTTCTGAAAGCAATGATAATAATAATCAGGTTACCAATACAGTGAAACCATGGTTGAAATCAATCCAGGGTTCAATGGATAAAATTTTAAAACGCTAGTTTCATTTTAATCGTTAGTCACATTTTCACTATTTTTTACATTTTCAATACATTCACTATTTTCAGTAGGTAGAATAGTAATTCAGTTCTAAAATAGTAATTCCGTTGGTAGAATAGTAATTTTTATGAATATTAAACTAATCCACCAACAAAAACATTTAAAACATTTAATAATAAAATAGTTTTTTAATAATAATCCATCAAATCTAAATAGAAAACATGGATTCTAAATATTTATGGTAGATTTTTTAGTGAAAGGTTGAAGGGGAGATTGCTAGTGACTTTAGAGAAACTGGTTAACGAGCGGAATTATATATTAGGGGAATTAAAAGCATATGAAGACCTTCAATTAGCAATGGAGAAGATAAAAAGGTTTAACATGGAAAATTTTAGTGAAACCACCCTGAAAGTGTATGATACCAGCAGTGATCCTGAACTGGAGGAGATCACTGAAACAGTTGTTGCCATGAAAATCGATGAACTGACTGATTATCTCTTAAAGATATCAGAAAATATTAATCGAATAAAAATGGGCGAATCAACAGAATCATGAACCTATTAACAACAAAAACAGCACTATATTTAACCAATATTTAAACCTATCTTTTTTATATTTCCATTAAAAATTTTTTTCAATAAATAAATATCTCCATTAAATAATAGATATAAATTAACAGATCGTTGTGCACTGTAAATATATTTTATAACTTCTAGTGAATTATTTAACTCTTATTGGCTTATTTAACTACAATTGGGCTTATTTTGTAACTATTATTGACATCTTGTAACATAATTGGGCATATTTGAAACTTTTATTGACATTTTGTAACATAATTGGGCATATCTGAAACTTTTATTGACATATTTGTCTCCTATTGACGTATTTTGATAATATAATCAATAGCACTATTTTAAATTGGATTATCACCATATAAAGGTGAGATATCTATTGAATAATTTTTTGTCGAACCAGAAGACACCTTCCGATCATGATTATTATAAATCTTTTAAAAAAAGGGTATTTTTTATTAATAATTTGAAATTTCACCGGGTTAGGGGAAAAATGGCTCTAAATCGTTTAAATTACATTAACTTCAATAATATTTATTTTTAATTAACAATCTAGATTCAAAGCTCTTTAATGATTTAACTGAAGATTAGGGGCGTTTTAGGCTTTATAGGGGATAATATGGCATTGGAATAAAAGAAATGGAAATACCTATTTTCCTTAAATAAAGATTAAATAAAGCTGATTACCTCAAAATACTAAAGGAAGCAGCCGGTCCCTGATCGTTAAGTTAAATAACCTCATAGCGTGTCTTAAATCCTAAAAAAAGCCCTATATGGTCCTTTTTTCGAGATTTTTTTCGAAACCTTTATAAGTCATGTTGTTTTAATCAAAATGTAGTAAAAACAAATAAGCCCTATAAAATATTTTTATAGGCTACGGAGGCGGTATAATTAAGCGAGTGAAGCGAAACTCTACCTATGCAGTATTATGTATGTTATGTATGGTTGTTGCAGTGGTCCCGATTTCGGGTGCTGTGGGTGACCAGGATAATAGTGCGAATGGTGTGAATCCTGCTAGTGGTTTGCAGGTTGGTGTTACAGGTGCTGAGGTTCAAGAGGCTCAGTCTGTGATTGCTAATAACAAGCCGTTTGGTGAGAATTCAAGTAAGATTTTAGGAAATAACACTACTAATGGTTCATTGAAACTTGGAGCCACCGGTGATAAAGTTAAAGAACTACAACAATGGTTAACTGATTACGGTTACTACTCTGGTAATATTGATGGTGTTTTCGGTAATGATACTGATAAAGCTGTTAGGGATTTCCAGGAAGAATCCGGTTTAATCGTTGACGGAGTTGTGGGTAATGACACTAAAAATGCCATGGCAAACTGGGATAAATATTTAGCTCAGGTCCAGGCAGCAGCCGGTGAAAGTACCAGTACAGTAAGTACAAACAGCAAATCAACATCCAAGAAAACCTATGCAACCGCAGTACGAAGCTACAGTAAATCTTACAGTAGCAGTTGGAGCAGTGGAAAAGGAACCGGTGATTGTTGGGATAACAGTTACGCACTTTACGGTTCATTAACTTCTTCAGGTACTAAGGCAAGAATCGTTCAGTACGCAAACAGCTATGTTAACAACCACAGATCTGTTGAGGTCTGGAATGGTGACAGCTGGGTTGACTATGACTATGCCGGTAATGGTTATGCTGAGAGATACTATGCAACCAGCCATGATTCATCAGCTACTGTGATTGAAGGATAGTTAAACTCTTAGAATAGTTAAACTCGTAAAATCCAATTTGTTCAACAGTTGTAATAACAGCTGTTAACTCCCCATTTTTTTTTAAAGATCTTTCTTTTGTTTTATCATTTACTCTTGGAATAATGATTTTAGGAGAAAAACTAATGATTTTAACAGAAAAATAAAGAAAAAAACAAATATTGATTAATACTGTTAAAACTAATTAGAGATAAAGAAATTAGAATTTCATAAAACATAAAATTTCATAAAACATATTTAAAAATGATGAAATAGATTTTAAAAATGTTAAATTAACTTTAAATTATTATATTAACTTTAAACTGTTAGATACTTTTAGAATGTTACATACATTTAATCTAATCTTAATTACCATTTAATAAATTGAAATTTGTGTACTGCTGTGAGGGATGTAAAACGAAAAAATATCAATCAATGATAATAATCCTTATCTTAGGGGCCTTTATCTTAGTGACAGTTTTTGTGAGTGGATGTACAGAACTCACTGGAACTGTTGCATCGGTTAATAAAACCAGTACCGGAGGAAATTTTGAAAATGAATGGGTGAAATTCCAGTACCCCTCCCAGCTATTCATTATAGATAACTCCAACAGCACCAATTGTAAACTTGAAATTTACAACAGTTCTAACACCATCATTGAAAACATGATAGGTGAAGTATTTTACTGTAAAAGTAATAAAACAGATTTATCCACCTTTACTAAGCGAAAAAGTATCACTATAGGCGGTAAATCTGGAATTAAAATTGAAGACAATCTCCAGGTTTGCAGTTATGTCTTTCTGAACTCCGACTACACTGATATTCCTACCCTGATATTGAACTTCAATGCACAGAACTATCTAGATACCTACCAGAAAATAGCTGACACCATGGTTATAAAGGAAATTCCCAGTTAACTCATAATAGAGTGAATTAAATCACATTGTAATGCTCTATTAAATCATATAATGAATTAAAATAGTAATAGTGAATTCAAAATAGTAAAGTGAATTAAATCAGTTATAGTTCAATTGAATCACATTGTAGCTTTTGGCGGAATTATACTTCACTATTTCATATAAATTTATTATTTTTGCATTGAATTTTTTTTTAAAAATAAAAAAATAATTATAAAAAAATATTCATTATAAAAACAGGTTTTCATTCAAAAAAAACAAAAAAAATTAGCTTCCAGTCTGGAAGCTATTGAGTATCTGCTCTGTATCACTTTTCAGTTTTTCCAGCGACCCCCCGGTTACAAAGGATATAGTGTAGATGTAACTGTCTTTACTGAAAATTACCAGTTTAACTTCACCTAATTTGCCCCTTTCAGGACCGCCCATTTCGTCAATATCAAGTACTGTGGCCTGTACACCATCAATGCTGCGGTTAGTTTCATTGAAGACCTTTCCGGTTGTGAAGTAAATATTATTATTTTTAACCTGGTCCACTGAAGTTCCATTAGCAGAAATACGGGTAATTGTGACTACAGAACGGTTACTGGTGTTTTCTGTACTGTTCTTTTCTCCCTGAATCAATGCACCAGGGGTACGTTCTTGAAATGACCAGCCATTGGGATAATTAAAGGAGATCTCATTTCCATCACTATCTTTACTGGTGTAATGAGTTCCAGAGGTCATTATATTGTAACCCAAAACCAGCAATATTATTAAAACTACTGTGATTATCGCAATGAATTTTTTCTTCAAATATCACACCTCAATAAGTTACTAATTCCAATATATAGTTGAACCCTAATAAAAACATGTCCCTAAACTACCAAATAGGTTTAAATCTCAAACAACAGGTTTATAGAGCTATATTAAATAAAAAAAATTATGTTTCACAGGAGCATCTGCCGAAAATGTTTATTATAACTTCTGATATAGTAGTACTATAAGTTTAAAGTGGCCATAGTGCCCTGTTACTGGATTGAGTCCATATTGTTCTTATTTGAAAATGGTGGTAAGTTTGGACAAAATTGATGAATTATACTACGAGGGTCATCTCAAAAAAATTGATGCTTCTCCATTAAAAAGCGCATTATCTCATAAAGAAGCTAAATTATGGTTAAAAGAAGCTGAAAAAACCTTTGAAACTGGGTTTTATCGTTCTTCCAGGGTTTCAACTTATATGGCTGTTCTTCATGCAGCACGTTCTGTTACACTCCGGGATGGTGTGGAAGTGGAAAATCCCAAGTTTTTAGTTGATTACCTGAAAAAGTACTGTGATGAAGGAAAACTGGAAACAGGATGCCTTGATGTGTTAACACTGATACTTAACCTCCACTATCAGGATCAACACCAATTCCAGGCTACCAGAAATCCTGAAGATTTAAAACAGGCCATTGAATTTGGGCATGAGTTTATTAATTGCACCAAAGTCCTAATGGAGAAAACAGGTAGATTGCCCCGTTCAGTTATAAAAAATTCCCTTAGGGAAAATGAATTTGTAAAATAAATAAACCTTATTTAATCCTAATGTTAAGATTCTAATTTTTAATTTCTTTATTTTTTATTGTACTTTTCAGTTTCTTTATTTTTCTTTAAATCCAGTACATCACGATAGATTTCAACCCTTATTTCATCTATTGAGCTGGAATTGGGATTATCTTCCAAAGAATCAAGTTTCTTTTCAATGGCTTCGATATCCCCCTTATCTTTAAGTTCTTTAAATTTTTTATCCACCCTTTCAATGTCTTTTTTAAGATAGTCATAGGACATGAAAAAAACTCCTGTAAATTGGATATAACGTTACTATTAATCTCTATTCTTACTCTTATATCCTTCTTTCCCTGGATTTTATTTAGAGTATAAATTTTATTTTAATTTTATTTTATCTATACCATTGTTTTTTTATGTAAATAGTCTATTTACAGTATTTACAGTATTTTAATGGATAATATCTATTTACAGTATTTAAAATGGTAATTGTTGTTTATTAATTAAAATTTAAGTGAAATCATTAAATCTTTGAAAAAGTAACATGAACCTCTAAATTGTCCCCTTCAGCAGTAACCCTGAACTCTTTTGTACCACCATATAACTGGTTACCATTTACAGACCACATCTGCACCTGGTAGCCAGGTTCTGGTATGGCATGGAGATAAACATGACTGGATTTTTCTACTATAATTTCTCCATCCGGACTGATTTTACCATTGTCCCCCGAACTTATTGACACCTGACAAGTCATACCATTCACCCCATTATGAATATGTGTATTAATAATTAAAATTATGAATGTTATAAATTTTTCCTGTCATTGATGGTTACTAATATTATTTCGATACAATATGAATATTATGATATTATACTAATTTCTATAATAATTTCTACAATAATTTAGTTAAATTTAATAATATGGTTAAAAATGTTAAAAACTGGCATCAAATCAGGAAATCATTGAAGTATTTTCCTGTGCTTTGCTTGGCGTGGTGGTTGTAGATTCAATAGGTTTGCCTCTTAACTTTAATGATCCTTGAAGTTTACTGTCAGCAAATGGTATAGCTATGGTGGATGGTACTAGGGGGATCATGACATGGGGACTGATGATACCAGAGCATGCACTTTTGCCTAGTATAAATATTATGGAGAAAGGAATTTCCATCAATTAAGATCAGTCTAAACTTTAAGATTAGTCTAAACTTTAAGATCAGTCTAAACTTTAAGATCAGTCTAAACTTTAAGATCAGTCTAAACTTTAAGATCAGTCTAAACTTTAAGATCAGTCTAAACTTTAAGATCAGTTAAACTTTAAGATCAGTCTAAACTTTAAGATCAGTTAAACTCTAAGGTCAGTTATCCCTACCTGTGCTTGACAATCTGAAAAAATTTACAGACAAATTTGGGATTGTTACGGTAAAATAGTTATGTGAATGATGAATTTGATACTACCCTAGAAATTATATTTATTCTAAAATCAGGGATTAATTATCAATTCAATTTAATTATGAATCGATTATATAGTAAAATAATAATATTGTTGATCTAAAAAATAAAAATAATTAATGAAAAAATAAAACAAGGGTTTTATAATCTTTTTTATTAAATTACTGGATAGATCCAGTAATATTTCAGTTCAGGTCATTAAGGGTGCTGGTTTTTATGTTCAAGGTGGCCACCGCATTCACATTCGTCAGAGAAGTCTTCTGGTGATTCTCCTTTTTGAAGTTCATAGTATCCTCCACACTTATCACAGACCAGAAAATGTTGTTCTTTCTTTTTTGGTTTGATAAGACCTTTTGAACTTTGTTTTGAGGAGGATTTATCCAGAAAACCTCCCAGGTCTTTCATTAAGCCTCTTCCAGTTTTTTCCACATCCTTCATCAATCCGAAACCAGTTTCTTTAAGATCTTCCATTGGGTCGTTCCGGTTTTTAACGGTACTGTTAGGGGGAATATTGGTGGAAGGAATTTCAGTCTGAATGTTTCCTGTTTGAACGCTGGTCACGGGTGTATCAGCTTCATATTCATAGATATTTGTACCGCATTCTGTGCAGAATCTGGTTCCAGGTTCAATGATAGCATTGCATTTAGGACAGTTGCTGATTGGTTCTGTTTTAGTACCGCACTCAGTGCAGAACTTGTCCTCTGGTGTCAGTTCCGCATTACACTGGGGGCAGTTAACTGCAGTTTGAACACTTTCATTTTTCTGGATTGTATTTTCCAAAGGTTCCTGTGGATTTTTCTCAACCTCTGGGACTGTTTCTTCAACGGTTGATGGTGTTTTTTCCACTGTGGGTGTTTCTTCAACTGGTTTACCACACTCGGTACAGAATTTCGATCCGGGTTGAATTCGAGCATTACATGCACTACAAACTTCTGGTGAATTTTCCATAATAAATCCCCTCATTTATTGTATATTTGTTAAATTAACTTATAAGATATCTTTAAACTACTCAATATCTTAAATATTGGTTTTCTTTTAATATTAAAATACTTAATTTAAGACTGTAACCTATTGAGTAATAACTAATTGAGTATGTTACCTTTAATACGTATTGATCCCACCACAACATTCATGGCAGGTTCTACTTGTGAATAATAGTTATCTACCAGTACTTCACTGGAACTTATAATATAAGTCTGATTATCTTTTGAAAAAACCACCAGCGAGGATATGTAATCTGGACCCACTAGGAGAGAGTCATTTTGGGCGGTATTTTTATAAACCAGTTTTTCGCCCTGTTGACCATCAACCTTCACAGATTCCCTTTTAATCACCTGAAAACGAGGATACTTCACAGGATAATTATTGATATACCATTCTATAATCTTTGAAGTATCACTGTCACTGCTTTGTATGTAAATTATGCTACTGGATGAATTTATGGGTTTTAAACTGACAATAGCATCACTAGAGTTTGAATTATCCACAGTCCAGTTTTCGGGAATTTTTAAACTTAAGATACTGTTTTCATAATCTCCTTCCAGGGAGGTACAACCTGAAATAACAATTATGAATAAGGAAATCACCAGCATCATGATCAAAATGATTTTTTCCGAAGACATGAGATTATCCTTGATTGGATTATTTTCCTTGATGGATTAATTCAATCCTTGATGGATTAATTCAATATTTTTATCAAATACCTATTTTATCAAATCTTTATTCCAATCTCTTTTTTCATAATCAATCTTTTTTTATGTCCTTTCAATTTTTATATCTGTTCATTTAATTTTATTTCTAATCATACTGATTGAAATTATTGAGAGGATAAGGTGAGGTAGTATTTGTACTAATATTTACTACCAGAAAAATCAGGATTATAGTGCTTAATATTTTCTGCCCTGAAAAATCAGGATTATTGTACTAATACTTACAACTAGAAAAATAAGGATAATACCTAAATCGCTGTATTTGGCTAATAAAATGATGAATATTGAATCTATAAAACAAATAAATAAGATTTGATAAATCATCCTCAAGGAATGTTAGGGGTGATTGTCAATTTAAAAAAGTAGTTTAAGTATGGAGTATTAGGTTTGATACTTATATTATTTATTTAATCCCTAATTACCTTTTTAGTTCTATTTAACCCATAATTGCCTATTTAGAAGGATTTATTAGAACAGTTACTGGTTTTTTACTGTGAGAACTCCCTTTAAGGACCAGGTAGAAGGATCTATTCTCTTTAATTCTTTCTAATCTCAATGGACTCAGTAGAGTATGGAAAGATTCCCCTACATCCTTGAGTTCTATTCCTTTATTTTTTAGTAAGGGCATGATATACTTATTTAAAACACTCTGCTGCTGTTTCCCAAGTAACTGGGGTTGTAATGTCATTTTATAAGGTATAGTATGTATTTGAGATTCAATTATATGTTCATTCATGTATTAAGCCTCCAAATTTAAAATAAATTGTTCTTTGTCTAAAGTAAGTTGCAAAACAAATTAAATAATCAAATAATTCTCCTAAAATACCTATTTTTAAAAATGAACTCATTTTAAAAATTACCGGACATGGAGAAAATCAAAGATATTTATTTCACATTATACTATTATGGGTCGACGTGGTTAATTAAACCTTCGTTTATATAATCCACCATCACTAACCAGATTTTTAAAATAATAAATAGCACTGTAATTGATTTCAATGAACAAATATTTGTTATTAGTTAAACCAGACATTATTAGGGGTTTAATAAGATTTTTAGTATGAAATTTCACTTTTAAACTTGTTTAAAAATATCCATCGGTAAACCTTATTCTCACCCAGTCTTTTCCCCTGCTGGTTAAATATCCACCCAGTGCAACAAGGTACAGTAAAATAGGGTAAACTATGAATCGTTCTGCACCACCGAGGGTTAGATAATTGATGAGGGGATTACCCATTCCCCATACCAGAGTGCTGATGATAATGCTGAGGGCTGTGAAACCTGCTACCATGGACACTATTACCATGGGAATGTTTAAACCGAGGCGGTATGAAAATATAACTGCTAAACTCCCAAAAATGAAGGTTAAACTGGTAAAGAATATATGGGGGCTACCGGTGTAACTGGGAAAGACACCTATACCTATTGCACATAAAGAGGATATGGCAAGACATGTGGAGAAAAGCCTGCAACCTCCACTTTTTAATATTAAATAAACACTGGTTAGGGTTAAAACTCCCAGGAGTATCACACTGATGTTGAAGATGGTGGCTGAAGGTTCCACTGGAGGAACAGTACCTGCCAGGTGGCTGAGGGTGTTGGTGGTTGTGTATCCTGGAAACTGGGTTTCTGCCAGGTTAACTGCCATCAAAAACTGCAAAGTACCAACCAGCATTATTATACCAGCAATCTGGTAGTAATCCTTATCTGGATGAAAGATACTGCCTCTTTGTATTTTCATTATATTGTCCCTCCCCACTGATTTAATATTTTATCGGATACTCACCTGATACTAATTCATTCCATCTCAAGATTGAGCTATTCCCCAATTTGAGTTAATTCTCTAGATTGAGCTAATTCTCCAGATTGGGTTAACTCTCCCAGATGATAACTATATAGATTGACCTATCTCCCCAGATTAGGAGCTAAATTATTTTCCAACTTATATTATGTTATTTCTGTTTATTAAAATATGATTCAATTTACAGTCGTTTGAGGTAATTTCTGTTGAAATGAGAATTAAAAAATTGAAACATTATATTCTCGGTGAAAGAGTAATTTCATTCTCAGTGAGAGAGTAATTTCATTCTCAGTGAGAGAGTAATTTCATTCTCAGTGGAAGAGCAATTTCATTTTTTTTAAAAAACTTTTTTTAAGTTTAAAATTAAAACTGGTGGATATGGAAGATCAGGGTAAAAATCGTATACTTATTCTCCTCTTTGTGGGTGTGTTCATGGGTTCCCTTGATATCGGGATCGTGGGCCCGGCACTCCCCAGTATTCAATCATTTTTCGCAGTGGATGACAGACTCCTTTCATGGGTGTTCACCATTTACATACTATTTTTCATGCTGGGAACACCGGTCATGGCTAAATTGTCCGATATATATGGTAGGAAAGCTATTTACATCCTGGACATCCTCTTATTTACCATTGGTTCTATTGTAACCATAACTTCTTTCTCATTTGAAATGCTCCTTGTTGGGAGGGCTATTCAGGGTCTGGGTGCTGGTGGAATATTCCCGGTGGCCAATGCATTTATTGGAGATATATTTCCTCCTGAAAAAAGAGGGGGTGCCCTGGGAATTCTCAGTTCCGTATGGGGTTGGTCCAGTGTAATGGGGCCCCTGCTGGGAGGCCTACTCCTACAGTACGGTTGGCAGTGGTTGTTCATCATCAACTTACCCATAACCATTGCGGTAATATTGGGAAGTTTCTACATCCTTCCCAGGGGTGAGAGAAACCCTGCAATCACCTTTGACTGGAAGGGTATAATTGTACTGGGTGTTCTGGTAACATTCCTGGCCTATGGTATCAACCAGATTGACACCAACCATTTCACCAGTAGCATCATGTCACAGGATGTCTTGCCCTATCTGGTTTTAAGTTTGGTACTGCTTCCAGTACTCTGGAAGATTGAAAAAAATGCAACCAATCCATTAATCCAGGTTGATCTTTTCAGGAGTAGGGAAGTTAGACTGGTTAACAGTATAATGGTTGGTACTGGATTGGTACAAGCTTCTACTGTTTTCATTCCTGCCTTTGTTATCACTGCATTAACCTTTTCATCGCAGGCAGCCAGTTTCATGTTAGTACCACTGGTCCTGACCATGGCACTGGGTGCTCCAGTTATTGGCCGGCTCCTGGATAAATACGGTTCCAGGAATATCATGCTTGTTGGGTCCATAGCAATGGCAGTGGGACTTTTCACCGCCAGTATATTCGCAGAAACATTTTACATATTAATATTAGCTAGTATCCTGATTGGTGTGGGTATGAGCACTACCATAGGCTCCCCTCCTCGTTACATCATGCTGGTTGAAAGCCCACCCTCTGAAAGAGCATCAGGACAGGCCCTTTTAAATATCATAACCAGTGTAGGTCAGCTGGTAGGGGGAGCACTGGTGGGGGCATTCATTGGATCATATGCAGGACAACTGGTTGGATACCAGTATGCCTACATCTTCATAGGATTGGTGGCTATTGTAATGACCATACTTGCTGCAGGGCTTAAAAGTAAGGATGAACAGGTTAAAAGTGCTTATTGAACTAATTGATAATTATGTTATCCAATTAAGTCGCAACTGATTAATTCTTCACGGATTAATTATTTTTTTAAATTATATAAATTAAATAAAAATTTTGATATTAGTATTACTAATCTTTTAAATGGTTTTAAATTTGTTTACATGGTGTGAACATTATGTTTACGTTTCATAAACAAAAAGTTTATAATCTGTAAACATTATGTTATCTTTGATTTTAACCCATTTATTCAAAACCTCGGAAAGGATGAAAATACTGGAAACAGTGCTCAAAAAAGAAAAAATTACAGTTTCCCAAATAACCAGGGAAACTGGTGTATCCAAGGGTATGGTTTCACGTTACCTTAAGACTATGAAAGAGAAGAATTTTTTACACCGAGAAAAACAGACATATTATATCATTAATCATGCTAGAACACGAGCATTAAAGATATTGATGGGTCTCCAACAGTTAAAATGGGATGAAATTTCTCCGATATGGGTTGAGTCCGCTGGTCTTTATGGAAGCATGGCATCCGTACCAACACAGAGCTTAGTGATGTGGATATATGGGTCAAAGTGGTAAGTTACCCCCTGGAGGAGGAAATTAACCAGTTGTATATAAATATTAAAAATAATACCAATACAGAGGTGAATATTTTAAGATTTTAACCCCTGAAAAAATGGAACAGATAAAAAAAAAGATCCCCCATTTTACCATTCATTAAAGAGGGGGTCACTATTACTGGAAGGTGAACCCTTTTGAATGCAATTAAAAACTGTTTCCAGCGGCGTCAACTCCTAAAAGTTGAACCTTCGAATATTAAGAGTGAACGTTCTATTCAAGAATCACTCATTGACGATTTTTGATTCTCATTAAACTAATTATGATTCATACTGAACATTTTGAAAATAAAATAGCTTACTGAAAATCAACAGATGGCTTTAACCTGTGCAGTTGGTCCAGGGCTGTTTTGTAGGCATTTTCGGTTATTTTACCATCATCCAGGGATGATTTCAGTTCAAAGGCAATGTTCTTCACAGTTATCCGGTCGCCTTTATTGCGCAGATGGGAGTAGGCCATTAGAATTATGGGGTCTTCCTGTGCCAGATCATAAATAGTTGCCGGGCTTTGTTCTTTAGATTCGGTTTTAACCATGGCATCTTTAACCATTAGATTAACGGTCTTGGCATCAGAATTAACCGAGGAAACTGCTTCCACAGTGATGCTTGAAATGTGTTGGTTAACTGTTTTCCTGAACCTGCTGAAATTCACAGAATAATTCTCTTGCCAGTTTAAGGGTGTTTCATTCACCACATGATTCAGGCTATCAATAAAGGTATAAAACAGGCCACCATTTTCACCGTAGATATTATCAGTTTCTGGATAGTATGGTGTTACAAATTCACAGACCCACTTTTTGAGTGTTTTCTTATCAGTTATTATAACGTAAAATTCTGCAACTTCCCTTTTACCCATAGGACTTTTTTGAAACTCTCCAATTACAATTTCACCACTTATCTGGTCACCAGACTCCAGTTCATTTAAGAACTTGGTCTCGTAATTTTCCATATTTTTACTATCCGTCAAACCAAAATCCAACATCTACTCACACCCCAGTTAATTGTGATATCCCTTCAATTCCTTAATGGATATTCTTTCATTTCCTAATGGTATTTTTTCATTTCTTAATTGAATATCCCTTAATTTTTAATATTCCTTTAATTCTTAATGAATAATTTTCTTTTAATTCTTATTGAATAATCTTATAATCCTTAAAATCTCCTATAATATCATTATCTAATCAGGTAAATTAAGTATAACCTGTTCTGTTATAGTTATGTTTTAATCTCCATTAGTGTTCGGTTTGTTCTTTATTCCCAGAATATCCCATGTTTTGAGTATCTTCTTTATACCGTGTTCTGTACTTAGCACCCGGCCGAGCATGGTACCGGCAGTGAGGCTAAAGATCAAACCCAGTAAAGGAGTACCTTGGATCCAGTAAGAAAGATAATGGGTTCTGGTGAATACAAAAATCAGGTAACAGACCAGGATCACCCCTCCTATCCAGTCGATCCTGCTGATGACCTGGCTGGTGTCTTCATCCCAGTTCAGGCTGTACATACGGCTTACCAGTGTGCCAATTCCCAGGCCAATGAGTATTCCTCCTGCAGCCCAGGCAATGGTGTAAGCGCCCTGCAGGACTTCAAATATTATCACCAGCAACATGACGACCATTACCACGCTATAAATCCTGATTCTACGGACAAGTCGCGGATCCAAGTAGGTGATCACTGTTGATTTATCACTTTTTTTCATCTTTTTACCTTAATTATTGTCTTTAATCAGCCATTAAAGAATTATAACTCATTTTAATGTAGGGGACTAGTTGTGTTAATTCTGTTTCACTGGTCACTGGAATTTTTGTCCATTTTTTAACTGTCCTCTTCCCTGCCTGGAAATATTCAGTGGTGGTCAGTTTCTGGAGGCTTTTTAGTTCATCTGGTTTTAATTGAGTGATAACTATTCCATTGGTTACTAAGAAGACGAACATCTTCTCATTTATCATATAACATGGACAGCCGAACATTTTTTTCGTGGAAACATCAGGCCAATCCATGATTTCCTTTTCTAAACGAAGACGCAGGTTACCGGAAATAATTTCATCATAGTATTTCATACGAATACCAACTGTAGCTTCATCCTATGTATCACATCATTCCACTAAACACATCTAATTCCAGATTAATAACATTAAATTCCGGACTAAACACATCTAATTCCAAACTATCATAGTCCAATGAAACCATAAATAATTCTTAGAAATTAACAACAAAAAATCTTCTTCATCATTAAATGATTGGATTTTTAGCCCTTAATCTCTCTTTTTAAAAATTTGTTATAGATAATTATGGATTTTAATATTAATAAAACAAATCTTCAATGTATTTTTCCATTACCCGATAAAAACTCAATCAATAATAAAAGTGAATCTAAGAGCATTTAAACAGAATACAGATTTATAAAATGTTAAATTTCATCAAGTTAAGCGTTGGATCATCCTTATTTCAATCAATGGTATCCATTTTGATATATTCTCAATACTTTTTAATGGTATACATTTTCTCAATAGCTTTTTTTAACTCAATACCTATTTTTTTTGATAATTATCGATCCTCTGCATAAATGGTTATTCTGCAATGGTATATTCTGCATAAATGGTATATTTTTTTAAACTAAAGTTCCATAATTAAATATATGGATAACCGGCACAGAAATAGAATTTTAATTCTAATTTTTATTGGTGTTTTCATGGGGTCCCTGGATATAGGGATCGTGGGTCCAGCACTTCCTGCAATTCAGGGACAGTTTGGTGTTAACGAACGATTGGTTTCCTGGATATTTGCCATTTACATCCTGTTTTTCATGATCGGCACGCCTTTAATGGCTAAATTGTCTGATATTTATGGTAGGAGAAGTATTTATGTTCTGGATATCTTCATTTTTGCCCTGGGGTCAGCAATCACCGTTACCTCTGTATCCTTTGAACAGTTATTAATAGGTAGGGCTATTCAGGGATTCGGGGCAGGGGGCATATTCCCGGTGGCCAGTGCATTTATAGGGGACACCTTTCCCCCTGAAAAGCGAGGTGGAGCACTGGGAATCATTGGTTCTGTCTGGGGTTTATCTGGAATTTTAGGACCAATACTTGGAGCATTACTCCTTAATTATGGATGGCAATGGCTATTCATCATTAACATACCAATAGCTGCAGTTATCATTGCTTTAAGCTTTTACATATTACCTGTAACCAAAAGGCAGGAAAATGTTAGGTTTGACTGGCAGGGCACAGTAGTTTTCGCATTGATGGTTGGGGCCCTGGCAGTGGGTGTTAACCAGATCGATACTGCTAACTTCACCAGCAGCTTATTATCCCTTTATGTATGGCCATTCCTGGCTTTGTCAGTAGTTTTATTACCACTTTTACTGAAAGTGGAAAGATATGCTCTTGATCCAGTAATCCAGATTGATCTGTATAAAAGTTTTGAGGTGAAAATAGCCACCAGCATTGCCATTGGAACTGGTTTATGTCAAACAGCCATTGTATTCATGCCTGCTCTGGCAGTGGTGGCACTCTCCCTGACCACATCTCATGCCAGTTTAATGGTCATACCCCTCGTCCTGGCTCTTGGAGTCAGTGCACCGGTAATTGGAAGATTACTTGATAAATTCGGTACGAAAATGGTTATGTTTGTCGGTACATTAATTCTGGCAGTGGGGTTATTCATGTTAAGCTTCTTTGCCAGTAGCTTTTACCTGTTCATACTCTCCGGTGTGGTAATTGGTCTGGGCCTGGCAACTGTGCTTGGATCTCCCCTGCGTTACATCATGTTAACCGAAAGCCCTGCAGATAAACGGGCTGCAGGTCAGGCTCTGATAAATTTCAACGCCAGTGCAGGGCAGCTGGTCGGTGGTGCCATGATAGGTGCAGTAATAGGATCTCAGGCTGATAAACTTACCGGTTACCAGTCAGCTTATATTTTAATTGCTTTTTTAGCAGTGGGTATGATGCTGTTGACGTTGGGTCTTAAAAATCGTGCAAAACAGTTAGAAACAATGAAACTGAATCAGGAGCACTGATTCTCGGTAATTATCATATTTTGGTGTCAAATTTTTTGTTTTAGATAAAATTTGGTATTTAAATAAAAAATATATTTATTAAATTCAGGGTTCAAAAGATTACCATGTATGTTAAAACTGTAATTTATCCTGCAGCAGCCCTATTTAACGGGAGGGAAACCTATTTCAACTCAGTGTTAGTGGAAAAACTGGAAAAGTGGGGTTATGGGACTAATTTTCCCCAGAGGGATGGTTTTGAATTTGGGAATTTAAAAGAAGCACTGAGCGGGATGGTCCCTGATGATCAGATAAATTCTGCAGTTTCTACTGTGATTTATTACCTTGATATGGGGGTTTTGCTTACAGGTAGTGATGTTATTCTGGCCAATCTTGATGAACCCCTGGATGAGGGGATGGTTGTGGAAGCATCCTACGGGAAATTAATGGGTAAGTTTGTTGTTGGAATCCGTACAGATATTAGAAGTCCTTATGGTAGACCAGATGATGATTATGGGGCCATGCATTTTTTCCCAGCTTTCCAAACCCACAGGTTCATCTCACATTACATGCCCTCCAGAACACCCGAAGAAAGAGATACACAAATTGAAGATCTGGCCTTAAAGATACATGATACTATAATGGAAGCTAAGGTATCTCACCAGGAAACAATTCCAGATTATGCCACTGATAATCCCAACTTAAAACCTGTTTTTGAAGGTGCAGAAATCCTTTTTCATGATATAGATGATATTCACTCACCCAGTGGTCTTAAAAAAATTGCATCAAGGTATATTAATAACAAAAATAAATTGGAAAAAATAATGCCTAAATATATCCCAAAAGATAAGTAAAATATCCTAAAATTACCTAAGATTACTTAAGATTACCTAAAATTACCTAAAATTACCTAAAAATTATTTTAAAATTAACAGCTAGTGATTTTTTTTATTCAAAAAGTCCAGTGCCAAAGAAACAGTCAATACAGTAGCCATCTCCACCCATATGGTTGATGCAGTAACATCTACCAAATATTATGCAGTTATCCAGTCCAGGTTTACCACAAAAGTCACATTCTTCGCACATTGCTTAATCCCTGTTTTAATATTTGTGTTCTATTTTTTAATGAAATTATCCTTTATTATGTGATATTATCCTTTTTATGAGATTACATTATTTTTATGAAATAATTTCAGCCATGGAAATGAAGTTGGCACCTGATAATGAATCGTACTTATCCACATCACAGGTAACCACCAGAACCTGCATTTTTTGAGCATTTTCTTCCAGTATCTCCAGAGCATGATGCATCCTCACCGGGTCGGTGTTAACCAGGGGGTCATCCAGGACCACAAGCTGCCTTTCTCCACTTGAGAGTATGCTCCCCAGAGCCAGTCTGAAAAGACACCAGACTTGTTCCTGGGTCCCGAAAGATAAAAGATCAAGGGATGCATCTTCTCCATTAGCATCAATGGATTCTGGTTTCATTTTTGAATCAAATTTCAGGGCGTATTTAGGCCCTAATAATTTTTCAAGGTCTCCGGTCACCTTCCTCTCAAGGGGTTGGCTTATTTTACAGATGGTGTTTTCCTGGTAAAAACTGGTTAGGTTGTATAATAATTTAATAGCTGCAACTTCAATTTCCAGTTTGCTTTCCTTTTGTTGTAAAATTGCTAACTTTTCCTCAAGCACACCCGAATCAGTTGATTGGGCCATCAGCATGGAAAGCTCCCTTTCCATCCCAGCATGGCTGATTTCTTGATTGCGGATTTCATCATCCAATCTTTCCACCCTGTTATTTAAACCTGCGAGGGCTTTTAAGGGTTTTACTTCTATTTCGTCTATTTCACCCATGTAAACATTCAAGGCTCGTTCTTTTTGTTCCATCTTAACAGAAAGCTGGTTTAATTCATATTCCCTTTCTTCAATTGATAATCCATCTTCAGTTAACCAGGTCAATCTATTTTCAATCTCTTCTTTGCGCTGGTTATTACCATGGAGTTTTGTTTTCAAGTCCACAATGGTATCGGTGGTGCTTTTAACAGTTTTCCTATCATTTTCCAGGATCTCACTCAACTGTTGTCTGTTCTTTTGCAATTGGTTAATAACATCTTCTATCTGGTTAATTTTTCCGGAAAGTTCTGCTCTAACTTTTAATTTATCTTTACCTTCACATTCTGAGTAAACAGATCCAGATGGTATTTTATTCCAGTTTGATTTAATCTTATTTTCCAGGGTTAATATTTCATTAATTATGCCTTCTTCGCCCTTTTTACTTTTTTTATCCAGCTGTCCCTGGAGCCATTTAAGATCATTTTTAAGAGATTCTTTTTGGTTCATTAAACTTTTCAGTTGGGATAAATCACTGGTAGGGTAAGGATCAATCAGTTCCTGGTACTGGGTTTTGATTTTTTCTAGGGTTTCCTTCATTCCCTGCACATCTTGACTGCCACTGGTGATCTCAATTTCTCCAACATGGTCAAGTACTATTTTAACGGATTGATGGGCAGTCCAGGTTTTAAATTCACTGGATAAATTGAATTGTTTTTGATTATGGTCCAGAAATATCTCACCAGACATTTCATGGGTGGTGCTAGTTTTAATGTTTAAACCAATGGCTTTAAGACTGGTTTTTGCATCGCGTATTTCCTGAGACAGTTTTTCTATTTTCTGAAATTCTTTTTCATCTGGTACTAAAATAGAATCAAACTTTTTTTTAGTGGATTGGAAGTCATCCTTAAGTTCATTGATATCATTTAGTTGATTTTTTTTCTCATCCAGACTCATTTCATCCATAACTGCAGTATGGGCAATTCCCACAATCTTCTTTTCATCAAGGTAGCTACTGATCTGTTCATCCAAACTCCTAACACTGATGGTGTTATTTTCCATTTTTTGGTTTAAATTTGAGGATTCATCATTTAAAGGGTTCAACTGGAGATTTATTTCATCATTGGTTTCGATTATTTTACTAATTTCAGTTTTACTCTTTTTAATTTCATCTATCCTCTCTTTGGATGTTTGGTATTCAGTTTTTAGTTTGTTAATTTCACCTTCCAGTCTTTCCCGGTTTTGCTGATGCTCATGGGCCTTGTTAACCTTTTCATCCATTTCACCCTTTTCTTTAAGTGCATCCTTAAGGAGGGTCTTGTTCTTTTCAAAAAGTATCTGGTTATCTTTCAGTGTTCGCATCAGGGCTTCTTTTTTGTGAATATTCTCATGGGAAGAGTTAAGTTCATTTTTTAAGCGTACCATTTCATCTTTTAATATTCCCAGCTGGCTTCGTTTTTTAAGTTCCTTCTTTTTAGGGGAAAAATTCTCCAGAAATCTGGAATTAATTTCTTTAATGATATTTTTTTCTTCCTCTGATTCAATGGTGGCTCCTACCATTTTTTGCATGGATGAATGGGTTTCTTCATTGAGATCTTCCCTGATTATGGGAGTTCCCTGTACCATCCACAGTGTTTGTCCCAGCCCCCAATATTCCGGTTTTGTATCACCCCTGGCAGGTATCTGACCTCCCACCAGTTCTATTAGTTGTTTATCGGCCTGATCACCTTCTGCGATTTTCATCCATGACCCCTGAACCATTTTCTCCAGTAAACTCTTCCTTTCCTGGAATCCCTTACTGATACGGTATTCCTGACCATTGGTGGTGAAAATTATACTACTCCTGGGATGGAGGGATGTTCCCCATGGTATCAGATTTTTTATCTTCTGGGAGTTACTGGTGTGCTTGGAGTAGAAGGTGGTGATAACCGAATCAATGAAGGTGGTTTTACCACTCTCATTAGGGCCGTATAAAACATTCAAACCTTCCTTCAGGTTGATTTCCACGGGATATGTGAATTTTTTCCAGTTTTCCAGCTGGATGGTTTGGATGTTCATGGAACTACCTCCTGGATCATCTCATACATTATAAGAAATGCCCGGTTAATGATTTCCGGTGACAGTCCCTCCAGAACATCCTTATCCCTTATTTGCTTGAATATTTCCGTGGTGCGTTCTGGATCCAGATCCGAGTATTCCTGTATTTCTGGCTGGGTTTTCATCAAGGCCATAAGGGCCTCGAAGGTCTGGTTAACCACTGCCCCCTCAGGGAGAAGTGCTTTAAGTTCTAAAAGATCAGGTTTAAGGTATAAATCATCTTTTATAATATTCAAGAGCATGAATTTGTTCAGGAATTCACTGGGAAAGTTTTCAAGGTAATTTATGGTGTCCTGATCTGTGACTCCAGTGAGGTTGAATGATAAAACCCTGTTCTGGGGGTTGGGTGTTTGTTTAATGTTAAGATGCAAGTTTTCGGCATCTGCCATGCTACTTATTTCCAGGTTATGTTTTTCCCAGATAAGGGTGCCTACATCCAGTTCATGGATTACTGGTGCTGAATGTGGCTTTTCAATCTCAACAACCACTGCTTTTCCACTAGCATCCTCACCAAATTTGGTGGTTTCAGGGGTTCCAGGATATACAGTACGTATTATTCCTTCCGGGTCCTTGAAAGCACGGTGTGAATGCCATTCTCCCAGGGCAAGATAGTCCAGGTCTGATACTTGGGTACGATTGGGGTTAATGGGGAAGTTGGGATTATCTATATATCCTTCAATAGCCAGGTTTCCATGGGCTACACCAATGGTTATTTCATTACGGGAATCAGGATCATCAACCTTTATCCAGTCGGTAAGATCGTTCCTGGATTGTTTCTGGCTAACTGGTGATGGGTAGATGGTAACGTTATGGTGGGGTAAGGTGAATGGTTTTGATTCTTTAAAAATCGTTACATTACTCAGGGTGTCCCAGACTGGGTCATGGTATAATGAGTCAAGGGTGAGAGGATCATGGTTACCGGGAATAATATAAATAGGGACTTTGGTGCGTTTGAACATCTCTGCAACTGTGTTTAGAAGTTGTTTGTCCACGTTGTTATTATCGAAAAGATCCCCTGCCACCAGTATAAAATCAACATCAACTGTATGGTCCAGTATTTTCTGGACACTTTTTATTCTTATTTGTCTTGCTTTTTCAGCTTTATCCTGTAGCTGGCTGTATTTCATCCCCAGGTGCCAGTCTGCGGTATGTAAAAATTTCACCAATTTTTCAACCCCCATTAATCATTTGGATAATTATAAGCCGTTATTATTCGTGTGTTTAAGTCTAGTTCTACACTGAATTTGAAAGTATAAACTAATTTTATTATACACTTTTATTATTAATATAATTTATTAAAAGTATTACATAATCTGATAAATTTCAATTTCTGAAAGAATTCTATTTATATCCTATTTTTAACAGATAAAAAAAAGTAATTTAGTCAGATTCTTATCTAAGAGGCTCTTATTAATTAATAAAATCTTTAAAATTTCTATACTCAAAATAATTCGGTGACAGGATGGAAAAGAAAACTTTCACTAGCTGGTGGAAACTCCCTTCAAAACCCACTGGTCCCATAGAATGGGGAAAAGCTCTAAAATCAATATTACTGGTTTTTCTAGCGGTTATAATAGCTCAATTAACGGGTTTAGGGGATGGAACTAAGTTAATAATGCTTATAACCCTAAATGCCACCATAATGATTGACCTGCCCTTGCCCTTCAGTAAAATCATACAGGTAACGTTACTGGGATTCTTTTTGACACTTCTTGCTTTCATATGTTCATTTTTATCTCTTTCAAGCCTGCCAGTTTTCCTTTTCTTCACGATTATCCTGGCAGTTTTCTCATCCTCTCTGTTCATATTCAGTGAAACCGCAGGTTCACTTGGCTTCTTGATATTCATTAATTACATATTCTCGGTCATATTCATCAACCAGACAGTGAACATCCGTGAATGGGTACTGTACTTAATTTTATCATTCCTTGTTGCCAGTATCCTCCTGGTTCCCCGGGCACTGGGAAGAAAAGCTGATATCTTGAGGATGATTTCCACAACATTCCTACCTGAAACTTCACTTGAAAGGGTCTTATCAACCAGGAAAGCCCTGTCCGGATTACTACTTGATGAGAGGGATTACAATCTTTTAAAGATTGGAACCTATCTAACCAGATACCGAACATACAGTAAACTTATCATATCCACCATGGACTACCAATCACAGCTACTATACAATGGGTTCATGGATTCTGTGGATAAGGCTAGTATTAAAATCGCGTCCCGCATCACCGGTACTCCGGGGCAGGTTGATTTAAAATCAGTTCATCTGGAACTTGAAAAAATAGAGAAAGGATCAAAAACAAAAAGCAGTTCTGGCTCGGAGGGTGCTGGTCCAACAAACACATTAGTTAAGCTCAAATTTTTACTGAAACGGGCTAATGAGTTATTACTAATGGAATATCCTTCGGTAACTGGAAGATCATTTTCCTCACCGCGTACCAGGCTCAGGGAAGTAATTGCTGCAAACTTTAATCTGAACAATCTGTACATTCACCATGTGCTACGATATTCATTAGCCCTCACCCTGGGCCTCCTGGCAGTCTACCTCTCTCCTTACCATGATAGGGATTTTATCTGGATTACCATGGGTATTTTAATCATAATGAAGCCAGATGTAACCAGCACTGTTAACAACTTCATATCCCGGGGGTTATTCAATTTCCTGGCAATCATACTGGTATTGATTATGGGATTGATTTTTCCTCATGACATCCTCCTACTGTTGGGTTTCCTGATGCTGTTTTTCTTCCGGGCATTTTTCCCAAATTATATGGGACTATCACTCATGGCCATAACTATTTTTGTGGTCTTAACCTGGCCCACCGGTCCCCTGTGGGAAAATGCCATAGCCCGAGTCATTGACATAACCCTCGGCGGAATTATTGCATTTTGCTGTGCTTACCTGATCTGGCCAGGTAAGCTAACTGTGAACATCCCGGAACAGATCGCCCGGAACATCTGCGCCAACTGCGAATATGCAGAAAACATATTCCGGGAAAGCCTTAACCGTGATAAAGATAAAATAGTTCCTAAAAGTTTTAGAAAATATTTACTTGAGGAAAAAAACCTGGAATCATCCCTGAGGAAGGTTGAAGATACCTTTCAGGATGTGGCAGAAGATATAGCCCTGTTCATGGAACTGGGTGTTATAAACCGTAAGTTATTCTCGGATCTTACCAAAGCCCGATCATTACTGGAGTCTGGAGAGTCAATTAAAGATATCACACGATATCATGAACAGTTAACCAGTGCCCTGCGAGAAATAGCTTTATCTGTTGATAAAAATGTTATTTTACCCCCGGTTACAATTGACAGGATTCCAGATAAGGGGGATATTTTAGAAGAAAATATTGAAAACTATTTGAACATGATAATAAATGATGTTCATTACCTTCAGTTAGATGTGGAATTAGCCCTGCGTTTGGGAGCGTTTAAAAAGTACAGTAAGCTGATTTAGCTTAAAAATATCTAGAAACGTTATTAATGGATAAATGGTGAAATTTTATCTTGATTTTGAGGTTAGGATTGATTTCCTCAGGGATAAGTAATTAAAAAAAGAGATGAAATCAAAAAAATGATTGGAGATTATCCTTGTTTTTGATTTTAGGATAAACTCTTAATTCCGTTGATTATTTTATGGTGACAGAATCCATGATGTTCTGTATTATTTGCTGATTTTGGCTGGTATTGTTACTGGGGGTTGCAAATATAATGTAGTAAGCAGTTTTATTGTCTTTGGTGAAAACATAGGCAGTTTCATTTAATGTTAGGTGTGAAGAAGCTCCAGTTCCATTATAGGTATAAACAATAGCCTCATAACCGTTTTTAAGTGTTGTTCGGTTAACATATGGGGCTGTATTGGCTTCTTTGATTATGTAATTGTTGTTTAACTTATCAGCTGCTGCTGTGAGGTTGCTATCTGTGATATTGGCCACTGCAATTTCCATTAGAAATGTGTAATTGTTGATGGATTGGCCGTCAATGAACACTCCAGTTATGTTAAAACCAGATTGATTGGCAATGTTCTGGTCAGTAGGTGGAATACTGATTTCGGTCCAGTTTCCAGGATACTGCAGGGACAAACCCGCTTTATCAAACGTTTTATAACCGTTAAAGGTACAACCCGATACCATGACGACACTCAATGCCAAAATTAACATTATTATGATTGTTTTGTAATTAACCTTCATTCCCACACCCCTAAATTGTTTAATATGTATTTATGTAATCTTATTTATGGCTCTTTTTAGTATAAAAAAATATTTTAAAATATTATCAATTATTATGTTGGATTAATATAACAGGAATTATTTAAATCTATTAATATAATAAAATCAGTTAATTAAAATAATTAAATCTACTAAATAATTTTAATTTTGTCTATTACTCTAAAAAGAGAATTAATGACATTCTAAAAAGAGAATTAATGACAATTTTTTGATAAATAAAATTAATAGATAATTTATTATATAATAGCCAGTTCACCTGCACTGGTTATTTTAAATGCCTTAGGATCTATTAAACCCATCTCACGTAGTTCACGTATATGGTTGTAGGTCATTCCCCTGCTGATCCCGATCTTGGTGGAAAGGTTCCTGACGTTGTTTTCACCAGAGTATAACTCCTCCAGTATGACCCTTTTGGTTTTGGATATTCCAAAATTCAGTATGGGGAGATCTATAATGTTCTTATCCTCCTCGGTGATGTAGACGATTTTTTCAACCATATCGTGGCGGGCGTAGCTTCCAAAGAGAGCCCCAAGGGCCTGTGGTTTCCTACCACCGCTGATGTTAACCACAATGTTCCTGCCATGGGCGTACTCTTCTTCAATTATTTCGGCAGTGTCACGGGCAACCATAACCACATTGTAAATACTGGTGGGTACAGTCACTATTTCCAGAACTTTACCCACAGTTTCCTGCAGCATATGCTCTGCTTCTTTTATTTTATCTGGAGCATCTTCTTCCCTGATGAGAATGATTTTATTGGGGGAAAATTGGGTAATGCAGGCCATTACTGGCTCCAGGGAATAAATTGTTGATATAAGGGTGTTTTCCATTTTACCACATGGGTTGATTGTTAAGGTTTTTAATTGATTATTACATTTAATTCTTCTTTAACCGGTATATTAGTGTTTTGATGTTCAGTAGGGTATTTTAGTTATTGAATGACCGTTTTTTCATATTGTAAGTTTAGTTTATCATGATGTTGTTAGTATTATAACTATTATGTATATGATAAACATTAACATTTATATATAATAATCATAATATGAATGATATGTACCACTATGGGGAGTTTAAATATATGATTTAGGAGGTGTTACCATAGAAGAAAATGTCGCTGGTAATAATAACGAAAAACAAGAAGAAAAAACATCCAGGACCATTGAATTAGCATTAGGCCTTGTTGGTGGAATATTTGGATTATTTGGTGGGATTTTTTCCTTACTTTTTATCCCTGAGTTGGGATTAAGTGCCCTGTTAGCATCTATAGTTGGAATTGTGGGGGCCATATACGTTACTCGCAATGCTAAATGGGGAGGTATAATCTTAATAATAAGCTCAATATGGCTTTTAATAAGCATATCATTCTTTGGAGTTTTAGGATTCATTTTACTCCTTATTGCAGGTTTAGTAGCTATATTCAGGAAATAATTTACATATTTAAAAAAAATGTGGGATCTAAAATGAAAAAAATTGCTTTAATATTAATAGTTTTGGCGGTACTATCAGTTGTGGCCATAAGTGGTTGTACCAGCTCTGGGAATAAAAATTCAGTTAACGTTACCAATCTTGAGGTTTCTACCGAAGGATACGGCATGTATTACGTGACCTGTGATATTGTGCCTCGACAGGATACCAGCTACCTGGAAATGGTACTGGTTTGGTATGATTCCAGTGGTGCAGTCCTCGATCGCACCCCTCTGGCCTGGAACATCAACGATGCCAAAGCTGGTCAAACCATAAAAGCACGCGGTATGGCCTCATTGTATCAGAAAGGAACACCAGCGAAAGTACAGGTTTTACTATATGACTCCAGCTTCTCCGGTGGAAGTGATAAAGGGAACATATTCAACCAGACCATACCAGTGGGATAAATTCCCACTTTCTTAAAAAAATCAATTCGTTTATTTTTTTTAAAATCTCTTGAATTGAACTCATTCATCAAATAATTGAATTCATCTACAAATAAAGAATCCATTCATCAATAAATTTAGAGGGAGGATTATATGGTTTTAGAGGGTGTGGCTAATTTTAAGATAATGGTGGTTGAAGATGAAGGCGTTATTGCTCTGGGACTTCAAATGAAACTGGAATCCTGGGGTTATACCGTTGATCCTGTGGTTTCATCAGGAGAAATGGCAGTTAAAGAATCATTCAGGATAAAACCTGACCTTATAATAATGGACATAGGAGTTAAAGGAAAATTTAATGGGATAGAAGCTGCCCGGAGGATCAGGGATTTAAAAATTCCAGTAATCTTTATAACTGGCCGAGATGAGGAGGTGTTGATTATGGAGGCTCTTGAAACCGTGCCTTATGCATTGTTAAAAAAGCCACTGGATCATGAAGTCTTAAAACACAAGATCCGGTCTGCACTACCCTCCAGAAATTAACCATGAAAAAAGCGGGATAAAATAACAGGGGAGTGATTTAATGGATGAAATAATAACTGAATACATTTACGGGATGGATTTAGGGGACGTGCAGGAATATAAGGGTATGTCAGTTTTTCCGTTATATGGTAATGGGGATGACTCACTCTATATCACACTCAAAGAAGCACTGGATGCTGATCTTTTAACTGTGACCGAAGTGGATGACTCCGGATTTGTACCGGAGTTAAAGGTTATTAACAGGGCTGATGTTCCAGTACTTTTACTGGACGGGGAGGAACTTATAGGAGCTAAACAGAATAGGGTTTTAAACACCACCATACTCCTTAAACAGAAAAGTGAAACAGTAATTCCAGTAAGTTGCACTGAGCAGGGTAGATGGAGTTACAATTCCCGTAAGTTTCAGGAGTCCGGTAATGTGGCTTTATACCGGGTGCGCAGATCTAAATCTGCCACTGTTAATGCTTCACTGAAGATGAATGGAGAGTTTAATTCTAACCAGAGGGAAGTTTGGAATGAAATAGATGATATGAGTCGTGCTGCTCGTGTAACTTCCAGTACCCGGGCAATGCAAGATATTTATTTGTCCAGGGAGGAAGATCTGGAGAAGTATCACCGGTCCTTCCCGGTTCGGGATGGGCAAAATGGAATATTGGTAATGGTTAATGGAGAAGTATTGGGCTTTGATATTGTATCCAGTGGCATAGCTTACTACATCCTTCACCGTAAACTCCTTAAAAGCTATGCATTAGAATCTATACTTCAGGAAGGAGAAGTTGAAGGTGACTTTAATGGCCTGGATAAAGCCCGGACATTCTTGGATGAGGTGTGCTTGTCCATGGGTGAAAGGCATAAATCAGTGGGTTATGGATGGGACCATCGCCTTGAAGGACCATCAGTGGTAGGTTCATCCTTAACCTACCAGGATCAGGTGATACATATGGCCTTCTTTAACCGTGGGGAAAATAAGACTAAGGATATGTCCAGTTATAATCAACGAAGGAGTTTTAGGGTGTAATACCTAATATGATATTTTTTTAAGGAATTGATAAATATTATTTGATTTTAAATTATTTTTGTATTTTAAAATAATGTTTTAGAACAATGATTAGAATTAATGAATAATTATTTAGATTTTGAAGAGAATAGTTTAAATGATATTTATCAATTTAAACCCTATTTATTCATTTTAAAACGATATTATATTGATAATTACACTTTTTTCTTATATTAGACTAACAAAAATAATTAAAAATTTGTAACTTATAAAAAACGTAGAAGAAACCGGGTAATTAATGGAATTAAATAGATACATCCGGGCAAAATTTATTTAAATGAAAAATTCTTTTTAAAAAAATAAAAAAATAAAGGAAATAAGTTTTTCTTATCTCCTTCTACTAACTGCTAGTCCTGTGAGGATAGATAAGGCGCTTAATGCGAGAGGGACTAAAGGTGTACCAGTGGCTTGCATTGGCACGGTTTTAGCACTTACTTCTGCATTTTCCTTTGGTATCTGTACATTTACACTTGCAGAGTATGGTATTATGGGATCGTACTGATCCAGCGAGGTTATAGTAGCGGTGAAAGGAACTCGGTTACCTGCAACAGCTGCTGTAGGCGTAACATAGAGTTTTAACACTGCACTAGTACCTTTAGGGATTGTTCCGATATTCCATAGACCATTGGCATAGGTACCTGTACTTGCCCACCAGTTATTTAAGGTTAAACCGGCAGGAATAGGGGCACTTATAATCACATTTGTAGCATTATTTGGTCCGTCATTAGTCACAGTTACTGTGTAATAGAACTGTTCACCCACTTTTGGCATAGGATTGCTGGCAGCTACTGTCAGATCTAAAGCTGCAACTGGTTCCAGGAAAGTAGCACTGCCAATGTTGTTGGCCATGTTCTGATCAAATCGTTCAGAACTTACCTCAGCAGTGTTAGTAACCATGGATCCCAGTGCAGGATTAACAGTGCAGTTGATGTTTAAAACAGCCGATAAAGTGTTGTTTAAAACACCCACATGCCACCATCCAGCATTGGCACCAGTAACAAAATATTCACCCTGGGATGCTACTGCATTGAGGAAAGTCACACCTTTTGGGAGTAAATCATAAACCCACACATCACTTGCATTTTCAGGGCCATGATTGGTGGCCACAAGGGTGTAGGTAACGATCTGTCCAATAGCTGGAGTGATATCATTCACAGTTTTGATTATTCCCAGATCAGCAGCCATAACCACATCTACTGATGCAGTGCTGCTGTTATGATGGGTTGGATAGTATGTACTGGTACTCACATTGGCGGTGTTGTTGATTGTACCCTGATGTACGGGTACAGTTCCATTGAATTTCAACAGGTAATTAGCACCGCTGGTCATGTTTCCAATGTTCCAGGTGAGCTGATTTAAAACCCAGCTCACATTGGGGTCACTGCTTATCCAGGTTGCTCCATTATTGTAACTGGTTAAAACGGAACTGGTTGAAACCACCAGATTATCCGGCATGGTATCAGTCATAACCACGTTACTGGCACCGTCTGGTCCATGATTGGTAACGGTTATCACACCAGTGATATTAGCTCCGTACCAAGTATTGGTAATAGGATTACCACTTGCATCGGTGAACTGTTTAGCGATGGACACATCTGCTGCCGGTGGAATGTTAATTGAACTGCTTGCAGTTTGCAATGATGGTTCAGATGTTGGAGTTGATTGGGTTTCAGTTACAGTGTTATTAATGGTAACGTTGCTTTTTAAGACATGTACAGGTATTTGGAGGTAATAGTTACCATTACTGTTAAGGGTCCCAATTGACCAGGTTAAGGTGTTTCCAGTTAGGGTCACTGAACCGGCAGGGCTCACCCAGTTAAACGGCCATCCATTACTTATCTTGATGTTTGGAACATCCACACCCAAAGAGGTGGGTATCACATCGGTTAATACAACGTTGGATGCGACATCAGGGCCGTGGTTATAGGCTTGCAGGTACAGGTAAGCAGTGTCCAGGTAATTTAAAGTGGTGTAACCTGGGTAACTTGGATTAACTCCAGTAACATCACTGTACCATTTCCATACTTGGGTCTGGGCATCTAAAGGTGGCACTGTAAGAGTTTTGCTGTCTGTTTGCAAGTTTGGTTTTGATGTAGGAGTGATCTGATTCAGAGTCACGGTATTGGTGAATGTGGTGTTGCTTTTAACCACCTGTATAGGTATCTGCAGGTAGAATTCATCACCAAGGTTCAGGTCACCGATTCTCCAGGTAATTGTGTTTGTGCTACTGTCAAAGGTCACAGTATCACTTGGGTCCACCCAGGTAAATGGATTGTTATAACTTACCTTAATGTTGGATAAGTCCACAGCAAGTGCGTCAGGTATCACATCAGTGACAATCACGCCAGTAGCATTATCAGGTCCATAGTTATTGGCTTCCAGGTAGAGATATGCGGTATCAAGGTACCTTAAAGTGGTGTAACCAGGGAAATCTGGATGATCTCCAGTAACATCACTGTACCATTTCCAGACACTGGTTTGAGCATCAGGAATTAACTGTATCAGTGCACTGGCCTGGTCGTTTAACTGGTTAGGATCACTACCTCCCTCATCTTTGGGAAGTGGTGTTAACTTGGTTACTGTGTTGTTAACCAGATTGTCAGTTCCATGTATGGTGGCATTAATGAAGAGGTACTGTGTAGTAATCTCATTAAGAGTTTCCTGTGGATATAACGTTTCTGTGGTCCATATACCAGAATCTGGGTTCCATACTGAAGTTGAAATATGCCAGGTTCCATCAAAGTACCAGGTCTGCCAGTTATTCAGGGTGAAGTCAGTAGAGTTTAGCACATTGTAGATGTTAGCAACGTTAACACCAGAAGTAGGTTCTGGGCCGTTGTTGTAAACATATATTGCTAACCAGACTGTATCCCCATCATGGGCGGTGGTTATTGGGTTATAATCCTCTCCACCCAGATAGTTAGCTGGATTGAAAGTTGAATTGTAGGCATTAATACTGACCCCAACATCCGGATCTGGAATAGAAGATGATGAATTAGTGGTATTGGTTGATTGTTGGTTAGTAGTTGTTTGGTCATCTATTTGCGTATCAGATTCTGCAGGTGGAGGGTTATCTGCCATGTTTGATTGGGTATCTAATGACGAAGTATCATTATTAGCTGGTTCTGCAGCTGTCACAAAGCCAGAAAAAGCTATAGCTAATGCTACTGTCATTAAAATAAAAACAATTCCCTTTCGCATGTTCTTTTGCACATTATCACCTCCCCCTAATTTTTAACATGCACATCAATATTGTCCCTGATACTATTTATATTATTATAATAATAACAAATGATACTGAAGAAAGTGTATAACTTGGAGGAAGTAGTAATATTTAATTATAGTAAATCTAAATAAGATAAATAGACTTTAACCATTTTTTAAGAGGATTTGAATGAAGTACGTACTATGCAAAGAATGTAAAGGTTATTACATACTGCAGGAAGGAGAATCTATTAATGATTTTGGAAACTGCAGGTGTGGGGGAGAGTTAGAGTACGTTGAAACTCATAGTGAGAATCTAAACAAAAATCAGGACTGGGATGAAGAGGAAAGCGAGCAGTTCAAGAGTGGTTATTTACAGTGTGATAAATGTCAGGGTTACTACGTATTACAAAAAGGGGAAAAACTGGAGGATTTTTTAAATTGCCAGTGTGGAGGAAAGTTAGAGTACGTTGAAACCCACGAAGAGATAATGAGGAAATTCTCTCCAATGGATGAAGATCTTGAAACTGATTACCAACAGTTTAACAACAAGGGACTGGCTCTTTATCATAAGAAACAATACTCCCAGGCCATCAAACTCTATGATCAAGCCCTAAAGATCTATCCAGATTTTTCAGAAGCCCTGAACAACAAGGGAAACGCCATCATTCAGATGATAAAAAATAAAAGATCAATGGAACGGATCAAAGGATATAAACAGGCCCTTTCCTGTTATAATAAAGCCCTGGAGATTCAACCATCCAATTTAGATATTTTAAATAATAAAGGATTAGCCCTGGCTTATCTGGGTGATTATGAAAATTCTTATAAAGTCTTTGAAGAGGCAGTGAAGATCGATCCCCATAACCTGGGAACCAAGATAACACGTAAGAAAGTTTCCCAAATCATTACAGACTTATACACTGAAAAAGGTTATGATAAACTAAAAAACGGTAATTATAATGAGGCTGTAAAGTATTTTAACAAATTACTGGAGATTAAACCGGATGATATAGATGCCCTGATGTATAAAGGCGGGGCCATGTTTGCCACCCGGAACTATGAAGCAGCAATAAAATGCTTTGATGTGGTGATCTACATTAAAAAGGACCATTCAATTGCATGGTTCAGTAAGGGAGAGGCACTGGAACGGTTAAAAAGATATAGTGATGCAGTCCGGTGTTATGAAAAGACTGTGGAAATCAGTTCCCAGCGAAGGGGAAACCTCAGGGCTGAGAACATATCACCGGTACTGAACATGGACCTAATTACCGATGCAAAGGAACATATAAAGAAATTAAATGGATTATGATGAGATATATGTATTATAAGGAAATAAGGAATTTGGAACATGAGATTATAATTATATCCAAGGATTAAAGTAAATAAGTAAATTATAAGGAAATAAGGGATTTGGAAACATGAGACTATAATTATATCCAAGGATTAAAGTAATAAGTAATTATAAGGAAAATAAAGTGATTATAAATAAAATATAAGAATTATAGGAATAATGGATTATAAAAAAAATCTTTAAAACTGTTAATTAGACCTAAATAAGTGAATCTCTTAGGCTTTTTTCTTTGACATCTCGGGAATTTATGATACCATCTGCCAGTTCCTGTTCTAGATCGTCAAATCCTATTTTTGAAAGGGTGGAAATGATATTAACATAGTTTTTATCCGGATTCTTTTTGAGGAATGATTGAACCTTACTGATTCCCACCATCTCATAAAGATTGAAGGCTATATGGGCAGCATCAATCTGGTATTCAATGTTTATATCCAGCCTTTCATGGAATTGGAGTATCTTTAATCCCTTCTTTCGACCTTTTTTAATCATCTTGATAAATCCGGCTCTTTTAATAGTTTCCAGATTCAGATCCAGTGTTTTGAGTATTAAATTAGCAGTGTCCACAGACATTCCATCCAGTCCGTTCAGCCGGCAGAAGAGGTAAAACCTGGTGGGTGCATCCATATCCTCATAATCTGTTGTGAATTGTTTGAGAACCCAGTTCACGATTTTTTGTTGAGAAACAGTTAACAAATCAACAAAATTAAGATTTCCATTATTGGGATTAGTTTCTCCATCGCTTAATCTCTTTATTGATGGAATTTCTCGAGAAAAATCATTATACTGGCTTAAAATGTATCCTGCCAAGGAAATAGTGAGGTCTGTTCCCCGGAGACCATAATCCCAGAATTCTTTGATCTGGCTTTCCATGGATTCAGGATCCACCTTTTTAATAAGATTTTCAATGGAAAACATTTCACAGCTGTTGTTATCGTTTATTGTACTGTTGTTGTTACTTTTTCTTTCACCATTGGTGTTACCTTTTCTTTCAAGGTTTACCTTACTTTTCCGGGCCACCACAATCAGGGATGATTTAAAAGAAGCATAATCTGCAAGTATGGGATTTCTGGGTTGCTGGGTGTGGATGGGCCAGAGGGCGGTTATCATGAAACCAGATTCCAACAACACCCCTAAAAGATGTTCCCATGATTTAAAGTTTTCCTGTTGGAAATAAAGAACCAGTAATCCATCATCAGTAAGCATGGAATGGAGTTTTTGTAATGATTCCTGAAATAGGTAGTGGAAGTATTCGGTGGACCTAATTCCACTGATGGAAAGATCCTCGGTTTTTGGGGATTCTGAGGGCAGATCACTGCAACGATCCAGGGCAGATTTTTCAAAAACATAGAAGAAATCACTCATCTCTGCATACTGCACATCATCCTGATAGGGTATGTGGGTTACAATCAGTGGTGATTTGAAGTTTGATTGGAGAATGGACTCATTCCTGATTTCCAGACGTCCTGCACTGGAGTTATGGATTGAACTTTCCTGACCTCCTGTACTGGGGTTATGGATTGAACTTTTGACACCATCTTTAATGGGGTTATGGACTGAATTTTTAAGGATATTTGAACTTTTAAGTATGCTGTTTTCTGAGTACTCCAGACCCTTTAAGATTTCATCTTTTATTACCATTAAACTGCCTGAACTTGTTACAAATGGATTTGTTTCTGTGTGGTCCCACAGTAAAGGAATTCCAGATTGTGAAACTGTTCCAGTGATGTTTTCCAGTTTCCTGTTGTACCGGGTAGACCTGCAGTTCCGGTTAATATGTTTACCCACCATAAATGCAAGGTAAGTTATCACCGCTCTGGTGTAAGCTGTTTCCTCAGTTAGCGAGGCACTGTGTTTGAGGTCCCTTTTGTTGGCATTACCGTGTTTGGAGTTACTTTTTTTGGTATTACAGTTTTCAGAATCACTGTATTCTTTGATGGATTCAATAAGATTGCTGAACAATATTTTTTGCCGGGGATTCAGGAGTTTGTGCCAGTACTTGAGGTAAGGTTTAACGTTGTGTTTTCCCCTAATATCATCGGGAATTTCATCCAGTGGGAGTAAATCCTGGATATGAATGTAATCATCAATATCTTTACTAATTTCCCTGGCCTCTTCCATAGCTTTCAAATCTTCACTGGTGGGTAATGAGTACTTTTTACCATTTTCCCCTAAGGTGACAGTGGCCAGGAGCATTTCATCCTCATTTTGCATTATTTCACGGAGAATATAATCCCCGCTTAAGGTTTCGTCACATTTAAGGCAGTGCGCCTGTCCACCAGATATATTACCCTTTGGTGGTGTGCCTTCTGTTTTAATTGTGAATTTTATCTGGTCTTTATCAATGGTGTAGTCTAGATATATTCTTTTTTTACGCCGCTTTGCCAGCCACCACTGGCTTACCAGGGGATTTCGAAAACCACACACAGGGCAACGGACAACCCATGCATGGAGGTAGGTTGCCACATCCTGGCCATTGTTCTGGGGGTAAAATTCTTTAAGAGAATCAAAGGCTTCTCCAATTATGTTTTTAAAAGTTTCATCCAGATCCAGCCACAGTTTCTTACTGTATCTGGCAGGGTACCCGATGGTGGCCTGCTGGATTAAACAGGCCAGGGGGCTGTAATCACCAGATAAAACATCACATCCAATCTTAAGGGACTCAAAGGGAATACTACCCGCCCCACTAAATGGATCTAAAATTAGGGGCCTACCAACACCCACATCATCTTGATAAATTCTTTTTAATCTTTGAACCTCTTCCTTGGTTAAATTATGATTGTAAGATCTTTTTTGAGGTTTTTCTAGTTTTCCCGCTGGATTTTCATCCGATCCGGTCACTTTAGACTCTTCTAGTCCTATTAAAGATTCAAATTCATTGAGGGGGAATTCTTCTGGTAAGAGTGCTGCCAGGACCATGGCCCTGGAGAGGGTTAATGGTGTACGGTTCCACCAGTGATGTATGCCAAAAAGGGGTGGACGGCCATCTTTTTCTTTCCGTGTTTCGGCACTGATTAAGTCCAGTGGGAAAATGTTTTCAATGAGTCTTTTTTTACCTATTTATAGCCCCCCCATTTCATGGAAAAGTAATCTTTCTAATTCTTTTTAATAAATAATTCTTTAATTATGATTGTAATCTTTTCTGGACTTAGATTTTATTTTAAGCTAGATTTTTTGGCATTATTATAACTTTTGTGGTATTGGTATAACAAATAATGTTTAGGTTACAGTGGGGTTTAGGGTACAGTGGGTTTACTACCCCCTGCAGGGTTAGAGCAGAAAGTTCTAAAGTCACAGGCATCACAGGTTCTTCTTTCTGGCTCAGGAGTCCAAGAATTCTGGATTCCACATCCAGCAATTTCACGGTTAATGTTACTTTCAATATTCCCCACCACACTGTCAAATGCCTGCAACGACTCATGGAGAGAGTCATCTTCAATTGGTATGATCCGGACAGAGCGCAGGTTCTGATAGGACTCAGAAAGTGCAGGGGGTATGGTCCTGGTTTTCCAGTTCAAAAGTAATTCCAGATCCTCACCAGTGGGCATTATATCGGTTTTATTATTTTTAACCTCATTTTTAAGCTCCTCCAGGTCCTTCTTGAATCTTTCCAGTTCGTTGAGGTAGAATAGTATTCCCACCAGTACTGGTTTAGCATCTGGCTGCAGGGAACGTAACCAGGCATAGGTCTGCACCTGCCACTGGTGGTGTAACCAGTGTGGTGAACCGGGGATGGGACGGTTCATACCCTTGTAATCCACGATGATCTCGTAAGAGTCCAGATTTTCTATTTTTTTCTTAAATTCAGGATTACTGTGCAGATACTTTATTATAAGGTTATCTGGAGTTGCTTCTTCCAGCTGGACCGAACTTAGAACATCCACAATACCGGTAACACCGTAATAGTTGGAGCGGCTTTTATCCTTCTGGTAATGTGGCATGTCCCGTATACCCTTGAGCCGTATCTCAGCATCATCAATCAGAGGGAATAGATGGGGGCCCCAGGTGTTAATGGCCTTTTCTGCCCGGATACTGGCCACCAGTTTATGGGGGTGGTTGTTGTCAGGGCATAGTCCAGGGTTGTCACTTTCACCTTCAAAGGTGCAGAACAGGTTGGGTGGGGAGTTAAGTCCCCTGGATCTCATTCTCTTGTTTATTTCCAGTTCTACCTGTCTTATCTGTGTTTCCCAGTCCCAGGGGAATTCCTTCCAGTCGTGTTCATCCCAGCGTAGATAAGCCTCTTCCATAACCCCGTGGATGAAGTTACCAAACCACAACTGAACCGGCATGGATGGGGGTAGAGTGGCCTTGTTCTGGTAGCGGTACTGTAAAGGACAGGTGAGGTATGATAATAAGTCGCCGGTTAGGCTGTATTCTGGGATTATGTAGGGTTTGCTTCGGACCGAGAGTGACATGTTAGTTCCAACTTTTATTAATCTAGAATTGACAAATAAATATTAATAATCTTCAGGGATATAAATGATAACATAATATTCAATATTGATGTTATAATTTCAGGTAAGAAACCCCTAAGTCATAAAAATCAATGTTACATGAAGAAATAGTAAGCTTAAGATTCGATTAAATCAAATTATCTAAAAACCTAAAAAAATTTTAATTTAATTAACGTTTCAACACTTAGATCAATGATTAATTATCCATTGATCAGGATTAACTTTTGGTAATGATTAAATAATTAATTGAACTTATATAGAGTCTGGTTGATACCCAATGAAACATATAAAAATTATTGTGGAAAAACACTCCGAAGGATATGTTGCTTATCCTCTTGGTCTTAAAGGTGTGGTGGTAGGTGAAGGGAATTCCTATGAAGAAGCCATGGCTGATGTGAGGTCTGCCATCAAATTTCACCTGGAAACCTTTGGAAAAGAAGCACTTGAAAGTGAGGAAATCATTGAAACATTCGTCGCAGAAGTGGATGTATAAATGAAGTTTCCTAAAGATGCCCCACTACGTAAAGTACTGAAAACTTTTGAAAAATTAGGATACCAGACTGTTCGATCAGGAAATCATATTGCAATGGTTAGAAATAATCCTGATGGAAGTCGTACACCCCTAACATTACCCGCTCACGATAAAATAAAGGGATCTACACTTAGAATTATTTGTAGACAATCAGGAATATCCAGAAAAGAGTTTTTGGAGATTTATGATAAAATTTAATTGTTTTATGGAATACTATTTTTTGTAACTTCTATCATTGAATTAGTATATAACAGAACTCGTGACCTTGTTACCAAATATTTTTGATAATAAAATGCAACTTATTCTTCTCTCTTAAATCATCATCAAATTATCCAATCCTTTCCAATGCCATTTACCATCCCTGGACCATCCAGTGGCCACGTTAGATATCCTTCTAGGTCCCTGTTTAGTTTCATAACCATCCTTTAAACTGTTCAAACCCACCAGTAGAAGTACATCCTGTGGTCGGCTGTAAGCCACAAAGTACTGCCGGGTTAGATCATCAAAGGCCCGGTCCCTGGAAGTTCTTCCGGGTTCATCCAGTGGTGAGCAGGTTCTGATTTCATCCTCCATATTGCAGGGTTTACCACCCTCACGGGGGAAGCGTTTGAACTCCTGTGCTGTGTAGTTTTTATTGAAGTCTGAACCCACATCCACGATGACCAGGGGAAATTCCAGTCCCTTGGCCTGGTGTATGCTCATGATATTGATTCTATCATCAGGCAGAGTTTCCAGCAGTCCCTCATCTATTTCAATGGCACCGGTGGCTATGGGTACCAGTATGTTCCAGATGGCCTCCCTCACTGATGAGTTGTTAAGTTCATCATCATCGTGGTGGAGAATTTCACCACCGAAGCTGTTGAAGATACCTGTCTGGGCAATGGTCCGGGTTACTGCCTCCAGATATACCAGGCTCTCCACATCATCCTTAAGTTGGGGGATCCATGTTACCAGCTGGTAGGTAAGTTCAATTAAAGGAACATCCTGTTTCCATTTACTCCTACCAATCGGTGTTCGTGTCTGCCATGCAGTGACAAATTCATCTAATGATAATGGTTTGTTGGGTTCTGGATTTTCTTTTAAATATTTCTGGGCAGTTTCTCTCCACTGGTTGAAGTTGTGCTTGGCCTGGTGGGGTAATTTTTCTATGGTGGATTGTACCCTGCATTCTGGGTCGATGCATTCCAGAATAAGGCCGCAGAGCAGTCGAGTTTGCCAGGTTCGTTCCAGGTCACTACCCCGGGGATTGAAAACTTTCAGGTCACGTTTTTCCAGGTATTTCCTTAGAAGTAGTGGTAATCGTGGTTTACCACTTGAGGATAGTTCCAGTGGTGAGCTCATGAGTATGGATAAATCTGCAGGGCTGCCCTTTTCATGGTCAGCCTGAATAGTGTAATCATCACCGTTATGGGAGAATGTGTATCCCTCATTCAGGACCTTTTGGATGAAATCTGATAGATCACAGGCTAAAGTTGGAACGTCATCCCTGAAAAGTCCCAAAACTGGGAAGTCTATGTAATCATTTTCTCTTTTAGGTTCAATGAGTGGTTTGCCTTTAACTCTGGCAGGCTGGAATAATGGGTCCAACTGGCAGAACTGGTTGCAAAATTTAACTATATTTTCGGTGGAGCGGTAATTGCTTTTAAGGTAAATAAGTTGAGGGGTTAAGTTAAGCTGGTCATGTATTCTTTCCTGGTGCAGGGTGAAAAGATCCACGGTAGCCCCTCGGAACCGGTAGAGTGACTGGTCATCATCACCCACTACCGTAATGCTACCATTATTATTCAGGGCATGTTTGGCCAGCTGGAAGTAAATCTTCTCCTGGAGGAGGTTGGTGTCCTGGTATTCATCCACCAGCACCATCTTAAGCTGACTGGTGAATTTATCCAGTTTATCCTTTTCCAGCTGGTCCAGGAACTCTGCCTCCAGTGAGGCAAAGTCATGTAGCATGTGATCCTTGAGGTATTGGGTGTAGCAGGCCACGGATTCCAGTGCCAGGAGGAATCCCGGATGGTCTTTGTATTCCAGAAGCTGGTTCCAGTATACCTGATCATAGTAGAGCCGGTCCTTTATTTCCAGCAGGTTCCGTGCCATTTCAGGGGTGTTGAGTCCGTAGGCAGTTCCCCTTAGTTTTTTCAGGTAATCCTTGAGGTCATCGTTGTGGTGTTTATCCCCATCAAACAATCCAATCCTGAGCATCAAACCACTGGCCACAAACTCTTCAATAACCACTGGCGGTGATGCTCCAGGGTCACGGTGGGTCCGGAGCACATCCTCACTGATACTGTCCAGAGTCCCGGTTATGATCTGGTTGAAGTCCAGGCGACGTAGGTATGTATGCACTTCGATAAATTCAGGATCCTTCAAGAGCACTTGGCGTATTTCATCTCCCCATGAAAGGATTCTGGATCTAAGTTCACTTGCTGCCTTTCTGGTGAAGGTTGTAGCCAGTATACTGGAAGGGTGAACATCATCCACGTAGATGAACTTTAAGATCTTTAGAACCATTACCGTGGTTTTACCACTGCCTGGTCCTGCTACTAAAAATTGGGATTGGTCAGTGGGGGCACTGATTGCCTGGTGCTGATCAGGGTTATCAGAGGAGGATATTTTACGGGATAAATGTTCAATAACTAGTTTTTCGTATGTTTCCCAATCAATCAATTATGTCACCTGGTCACTATTCATTCAATTAATTATGTTCACCGGATTACTACAAAATCATTCAATCAATTATGCCAGATTATTACAAAAATATTCAATCAATGTGATGATGCTACAACTAAAAGATTAAATATGAATTTATTAGATAGATTATTTTAAGAGTAAATAAGGATTTTGTTCTAACTAGACAATAATTTGATTAGATAAGGGATAATTTAGGGATTACTTCAAATGTAAAAACTTGTGGCGCACTATAGAACTTTAAATAGCATCAACCAAATTAAAAGGCCGTAATAATAATGAAATGTCCCAAATGTGGTACTGAAAATCCAGAAGAAGCACTTTTCTGCATGGAATGTGGAACTAAGCTAGAAAAACCAGGAATTCCCTGCCCTTCCTGTGGTAATTTAAACCCATCCAATGCCAAGTTCTGCCTGGAATGTGGCAAGAGTTTAACCCTAAAAGAGGTACCTCCTGTTAAAACTCCTGTAACAGAGTACATACCTCCTGATAGTTCTAAAAGCTGGAGGGAACTTTGCCCTGCCTGTAATCAGAAACCCCTCACGCCTAAAACCCACAAGGGAGTTATTTCCACCAAGCACCTTTTAGAATGTGATTACTGTGGTGCAGTGTTTGAACAGAAGGGTACCAGCTACAAATTTACCCGGATTTATGATATTAAATCAGATTCTTGGCTTAAATATGGGAATAAAACCTTAACAGAAACTGAATGGACACGTATAGCTCATGGTGGTGTTTCCAATGAGGAAAAACAGATCTTAGAGCGTAAGGCTGCCGAAAATGATCTGGTAACATTTGTCAATGCCCTGGATCAGGGTAGTGTGAATTTAAGTCCTGTGCCCAATCCGCCCATTATTCTAAAAAAAGGTGAAGAAGCATGTATTGTTTTTGGTGGTATATCTCTCCTGGAGCCTCGTGCTGTCCGGCAGACATATGGTGGTTATGCTGGACCCACAATACGCGTGGCCAAGGGTGTTTCCTTCCGCATGGGTAGTGTGGCTGCCCGGAGTGAATCCCATGACGAGCTTCGAAATATTGACCAGGGGACCCTGGTTTTAACCAACAAACGATTGATATTCATAGGATCCAAGAGGACCACCAACATAGACCTCAGGAAGATAGTGGCCATTGAAGCCTATAAAGATGGTATAGCATCACAGAGGGAGAATAAACAGAAAACTGAATACTTCACTGGGACTGATAAGCATAATCTGACTTTCACCATGAAGGGGAGATCTCATAGTGTGCCTTTTACTGGGGTTATATTGAAGGCAGCTATTGAGGGGAAGGTTAGGCAGATTTAATTTCAATTTAAGGCTTATTTTTTATAATTTATTTTTAATCTATCTTAGTGTTATATTAATATAACAAAAGAATATGGAATATTTATGAATATTCGTACATTAGTTTTTATGCCCAGAAATCAATCCCATTATGAAGTCATACAATGAAGATAGTATGTTCGAGTTACTGGTTGTGGAACTGGTGGTAGCATTAACGTTTATACTGTTACTGATAGCCGATAATGTAACCGAAGCCGCATCATTGAGGTTATTTTGAACAATTTTAGTGTCTTTAGTCTGCATCCATTCATTCCAGCTGACACCATCCTGGTTGTAACCATTCTCCATTAAGGTTTTCAAGTCTCCAGTTTTGTAGGTGGCAGTGGGTTTAAGTTTACTGGCCTGATTTTCATAGCTGGTGTGATCCGAGGATGATTCCTTACTCACACCGTGTGGTGCAGAGAAAGTGTCAGATATATAGTGAGAGGCAACCCCATAATCGTAACTGGCATCCTGATAATTTCCAGCATCATATGCAGCTTTCCCTTTGTTGAGCCATGTTTTGGCCTTTTCATAACTTTTAGGATAGCTGTGATATGTTTTATCATTGAAAACCTTGTCTGGAACTATGGATGCATTTTCCATGACCTCCAGGTTTAGGTTTTTCTGAACATCAGCGGGTAATCCATGGTAGACAGTATCTATAATTTGGGAGTGAGTATCCCAGCTCCATGCAAAGGATGCCGGAATGGTACTTAAGGTAATTATCATTAAAATCAAAAAAGCACGAAAAGTTAAAATTGATTTGTTCATGCCTTTAATTAAGTTTATTAACTAATATAACTTTTAGGATAGGTTAATATCGTGAGTTATCCTTCTAATTTATATTTCCAAATTTCCATTGGTTCCAAAAGAAAGGATACTTTGAAATAATGCATTAACTTAAAATACAAAAATATATTTTGTATATTTAAATACCAAGAATATTTTTGTGAGAATATTTGTATTTATCCGAGTGCTAACTCTATATTTTAAATGATTTGGATTTATTTCATATAGAATAAAGCCCAAAAAATTACTAAGTTAAATATTTGTTAATTTTAAAAAATTGTGGATAGACTTAAGTCATACATGAAAAGAATCCAAATACATCTAAAAGGCGATTAAAATTAAAAACACATGGATATTATCATTTATAATACTGTTAACTCTGACACTGGGTTGTGCAGCGGCAGCTGGTAATTATAGTACTCTTAAGGCCACAAATGGAGGGTTACCTGTGCCATACACCAGTCCAGTAACTCCATTGTACCATATCCCTCCAGTTTGGACTGGATTTATTGTGGGTTACTATATAAACCCCGGTACCACACCCTTATCTCAAATTAACTTCACAGAATTAAAAAGTGCAGGGATTACAGATATTTATGTTCTGGTGAGAAATGATAATTACTTAACAATACTGCCTGATGCCAAAGCAAAAGCGGATGCTGTTGGAATAAAAACTCATGCCTGGGTATTCCCAGGTTTTGCTCATGCATCCCAGGTTGCAGATATGAAAATAGGAGTCCAGCTGGATATGGAAACCTATGATATGCCCAAATATCTTTCACTGATCAAACAAATGCGACAGGACACCCAGGGAGTAACCTTCTCCATTTCCACCAAACCAGACAAATGGGATGATAACCAGTACTACTACCTGATAGCACCCTACTGTGACTACATAGTCCCCATGCTCTACATAGGTGACTACAATAACACCATAGCCGGTTTAAAAAACTGGGCCACAATATATAACTTCCTCCTACCAGGAAAAATAGTAATTGGACTGCAAACCTATGATTCATACCATAATGTAACTCCACTGAGTAAAAATACATTATTAGCAGAAATTAAAACAGTGCAGCCATATAGCCGTGGGGTAATCCTGTTCAGGTATGGATTATCTAATTTCAATGGTTAGATCAAATCTAATTTTATATTTATAAATGATAATTTATTTTTCGCTGGAATGATAATCTCTGGTTTTATTATTAAGGTAGTTCAGCAAAGACACTGCCATCTTCCAATTTAATTTTATAGACTTTAAGAGATTTCGGAGACTTGAATAATTTGGCTATTGTCAATTTAAAACCAGTGAAATCTGTCCAACGAATAACTTCGCCATTTTTTAAGTTAAATTTGCTGTGATGTACCGGGCAAGTAATTACTGTACCTTCTAATGTGCCTTGCGAAAGATTACCACCCATGTGAGGGCATTTGTTATCCGCTACAAAATAGTCATCACCGGATCTAGCAATCAATATATTAAAACCCTCTAAAACCAATTTTTTCATTTCACCATCATTTAAATCATTTGTTTTACATACTTCTGTAAAAGACATATGGTTTCCCCCATAATCCCCAATATAGTCTGTTTAAGACCCAATATAGATGTTTAAGATTTACTAAAAAAGGTTTTTTTATTCTTAATTCCTTGATTATATATTATGTAGGTTAATACAGTAATTTCTTATGTATTTTAGTCAATAATTTGGCAGTTATATCCATGAATATACGGCAGTTATATCCCGAATTTATTTTTTTTGGACTCTAAAAAATATATTATTTAATACAAATCAATCAAAAATTTAATTGGAAACATCGTATCATATAATGATTTAGAGAACATGATTGATTAGATAGAAGATGATACTGGTTTGGTAGGGTTAAATTATTTGTTAACATGGATATTTATTATAGAAAAATCTGTAATAACGCGTTTTAAATTTCTATTTAATAATTAAGGATAGTGGAATTTCTTTGATGGGGGTAGCTGATTTGCTGGTTAAAATCTGGAAGCCCGAAGTTTTTCAGGGCAGAGGAAAGAAAAAAGACTATTTTGAAGGATGGTACTTCAAATCTGTTTCTCAAGATGAAAAAATAGCTTACGCTATAATTGTGGGTGTATCCATTACCAAAAAAGCTAATCAATCCCATGCTTTTGTAATGTTCCTGGATGCACGCAACCAGGATCTTCACTACTTCAAGTATCCCCTTTCCAGCTTCTGGGTGAATAAGGAAAAGTTTGAAATCAAAATTGCTAATAATTTTTTCAGTCTCAATGAAGTACACCTGGATTTGGAGGATGGTCAGACCAAGATTACCGCCAAAATGAAATTTGAAAACATTGTTCCATGGCCAGTTACAAAATTATCCCCCGGGGTTATGGGTATTTATGCCTTCATCCCTTTTATGGAATGTTACCATGGGGTTTTAAGTTTCAACCATTCAATCAAGGGATATGTCACCATAAATGATGAGAAAAAAGATTTCACTGGGGGAAAAGGATATATTGAGAAGGACTGGGGTTCATCCATGCCCTCATCATGGATCTGGATGCAAACAAACCATTTTGATGAAGATGATTTATCCATATTTGGATCCATAGCCAAAATTCCATGGCTAGGTAATTATTTTACCGGTTACCTATTCGGTTTATTTCATAATAAACAGTTATACCAGTTCACAACCTACAACGGGGCTAAAATAGAAAAGTTGCAGGTTACTGATGATAAGATCAAAATAATCATTGTTAAAGAACCATTAGAACTACAAATAGATGCCAGCCGGGATGAAGGAGTGGATCTTCCTGCACCCAAATTAGGGGAAATGACGGCTAAAGTCAACGAATCCCTCCGATCCAGAATAAACATAAAATTATTCAAGAAAAATAACAAAGAAAAAGTATTAATACTTTCTGGAACCGGTAGAAATGCAGGTTTAGAGTTCGTGGGGGATATAAACGAATTATTAAAGGGATTTTAATACATGTCTAAAAACAGTGTTAAAGAGAGTAAGATTTGATCATTTTATATGAAAATATGGTAATGATAAAAGTGAAAGCTACCAAAGGAGTCCCTTTATTATATTCTCTTAGAATTGTATATTATTAATTGGATTGTAATTAATGCAAATATAATTTTTAAAAAATTTAAGTGTTATGGGTCCTTTTTTTATCTAAATAATTCTTAGTAACTTCTTTATCAAAATCAGAAATAAAATCTTTATCCTGGATTTTTCGATACTTTTCAAATTCTTTACTGGCAATTTCCTTGGCCACTGCCTGGGAAACTTTACCAGGATTTTCGAGAACATCGTATTCATTGAATTTAAGGAAGGCATCTAACCGGGATACCCAGTCCTCCATGGACAATAGTTTATGTCTTTCTGCCTGGTTTTCGGCATAGTCCAGGTACATGTTAACGATACGATTCAATTCTGAAATCTCTTCTTGGGATAAATAGTTTTTAGCAACACCAGTGTCTGTTTTTAGGATTTTACCTTCTGGTGCATTCTTCCAGTTAGTGAGGCCCATATTCTTTCTGGTGCTGTCAGATCGTTCTGATATGATTTCTGCTGCAGTGTGGTGTGTTATAGCCCAGTGAAGCTTATTTTGAACTGTAGCATAGAAAGCTCGGGTAATCTCAGCGTCTTTATTATAATCAAAACTGCACTGTGCATAGATATCAGTTATTTTCTGGTAGAATCTACGTTCACTGGCCCGGATTTCACGGATCTTTTCCAGTAATTCATCGAAGTAATCCTGACCGAAGCGAGTACCGTTTTTTAGAAGTTCATCATCCAAGACGAAACCTTTGGTAATATATTCTTTCAATGTTTCTGTTGCCCATATTCTGAAATTAGTTGCTTTTTTGGAGTTTACACGGTAGCCAACAGCTATTATTGCATTCAAATTATAGAAATTCAAATCTCTTGTAACATTTCTTTTACCTTCTTGCTGAACTATCCGGAATTTCCGGATAGTTGAATTTTTTACCAATTCTTTACTTTCAAAAATGTTTATTAAATGCTCATTTATGGTTCTTACATCAACTTCAAAGAGTTCTGCCATTGTTTTCTGTGTGGACCACATGGTGTCATCTTTTAAAAGAACTTCAATGGTTGCCGCCCCTTCATCACCCTTGTAAATAATTATATTATTTTTTTCTAATTTTTGATCTTCGGCCATAGATCTCAACCCTAAATAATATTTACTCCATTTTTGGATAAAACAAACCCTCATGACTTGTTTAAAACTAATACTATTTTTTCCCTGTATCTTGTTTTCATTTAATGATTAGTGAATCTGTGCATTTTACTATTGATCATTAAAAGTTTTGATAGTTGTCATGGAGAGTATTTGAGAAGTAAAAAACTAATAATCACTATTAAAAAAAGGATTTACTCTAATGAATTTATTATTTTATATTTCATAGATGTTTTGAGAAAAAGAGGGGTGTTGATATCTTATTTAATGTTTATGAATGGTGTAATCATACCAGTTGAAGTGGGAATTGCAATAATTTTTTTAATCTATGTCTTTTTTTTATTTTGACCCTTCAATTTCTTGACGTTTTTTATCTCTTCTGGCAGAAGCAGTCTCAATTTCTCTTTTAACTAGATTTATTAATTCTCCACTTTCTTTAAGATCAGTTTCAACTCCACTTACTGAAGGTTTTTGATATTCAATTGCCCCTTTAGGAGAAAAATCATCTTCTGATACTAAAACCCCAAAAGAACGGTCAATTGAGGGTTCTATAACCTCATCCAATGGATTGTCAAGCCTCTCTTCAACATCAATATTAAGAACAGATTCCAGGACTTCCGGGGATATTTCCGGGCCAAAACCAATAACAATAATCTCGCGTGGATCAAATGCATTTATCACGGTGTAAAGACGACCCAGTGGTGGTTCAGGTTCTATATATGAATCAGAATCAATTCCAAACCCGGTAGTATGGAACCAGGCGCGACGAAAATCTTCGTATGTTTTCCCCTCTTTCAACCTTCTTTTTATCATAGACACCATCATCATTTTTAAAAGCCCCCATTATGATGTTATTGGGCCATATACCTGGCCGTTGCATGAGAATGACTTCTTAATATTAAGGAAAATCAATGATTCTCGATGTTAATGTGAATCACCCATATATATATTAAATTCAAAGAGTATCTTCATTTAAAATTTCAATTAGAACCGGACGTATTTAGGGTATAACATCTTTAATAGTGCTCACACCAGAACTGAATCATATTGATATGGCCTCTTTGAATACCTGATCTTTGATTTCTGGGCGGAGGGTATCCACAGGAACCACATCCACACTGATATTTAATTCATCTTCCAGGAAGTTAGCTATTCCTACTAGGTCCAAAAGGTTGGCACTGGGATAAAATTCTACTAAAACGTCCAGGTCGCTCTTTTTATTTTCGTCTCCTCTTGCGTAAGACCCAAAAACGCTTATAACTTTGGCTTTGTATTCAGTTTCAATCAGAGGGTTAAGTTTTATGATGATTTCTATAACATCCTCAATGAGCATTTTAAATACTCCTTTACTTGTCCATGTTGGAATCTATAATTTACACTTTATTTTATGGATTTTAAGGTTAATAAATATAAAAAAGATAGGGAATTATTCTAGGATATCTTTAGGCTTATCTTCAAAACGCTCTACCTTATTCAAGATCAACTGGTTTGAATAATAGCACCTGATATGAGAAGTAAGTCAATATATGAACCTTCCGGGTCATCTCCTATAACTACTGACCCTAAAGAATAACTTCCCAATTTAGGGAAATCTAATAAGTCTCTAAATCTCCGGGCAATTTTTTAATCTATCCATTACTTAACACCTAAATATTATTATGTAGCACAGGATTAATTATAAATTAAAGTGCAGGAAAATTGACAAATAAGGGGATTAATTTATGAGTAACGAACAAACGATTCACGAATTTGATTTGAATATTATTTTTGATTATTTTTCAAATACCCCACGGCAAGGACCAGGAAGCCCCGAAATAACCCTCAAAGCTTTGAGTTTTATAGATGGTCTTACCGCTAAATCCAAAATTGCCGATATTGGTTGCGGAACCGGCGGCCAAACAATGGTGCTGGCGCAAAACACAACCAGCCAAATTACCGGTATTGATTTATTTTCTGATTTCATCAGACAATTTAACCAGAACGCCCAAAAACTAAATCTTCAGGACAGAGTGAAAGGTATCGTTGGCAATATGGAAAATCTTCCGTTTCAGGAAGAAGAATTGGACTTGATCTGGTCAGAAGGTGCAATTTATAACATTGGATTTGAACGTGGATTAAGCGAGTGGAGGAAATTTCTTAAAAAAGGAGGATACATCGCAGTTACAGAAAATACCTGGTTTACCCAGGAGCGACCCTCCGAAATTCAGGACTTTTGGCAGGGAGCCTATCCTGAAATGGATACTATATCTAACAAGGTTGCTCAAATGGAAAAAGCAGGTTATCTTCCTATTGCTACCTTTGTTGTCCCTGAAGATTGTTGGATCGATTATTATGAGGTTCAAAATCCCCAGATGCAGGAATCGTTCCTGGAAAAGTATAAGGGCAATAAGTCCGCTGAAGAATTCATAGCCTATCAGCAATATGAGGCAGAATTATATCATAAATACAAAGAATATTATGGTTATGTGTTTTATATAGGGAAAAGAATCAGATAATGACTGCATTTAAAAGTGGTCATTATGATCTTTAGGTCATTATGATCTTTATTTTTTTCTTGGTCTGCTCTTTTAATTTCACTAAGCAAAATTCTTTGCAAAAAGTTTCATACAATCAATTTCATAATCTTTTATCTTTTTAACAGTTCAGTTGATAATTATTTAAATTGTGTAAATCATTATTTTAATGTGGGGGTGAGAGTTTGAACTCAGAGGAAATAGTTCAAAATGCAACTGACAAATTGAAAGAAGATTTTAAAAGGAACAGAGATTGTTTTTTCAATGAACATGACTTACATCATGTATTTTTCTGTAAGTTATCCCAGTTAGGGAACCTGGCACGACCAGAATATCCAACTAGAAGACGCTTTTTTGTGGATAAGGAAGATTCTAATGAATATATCAGTGGAAAGCATTCATTTCCCCCCAGGGGTGAAAATGTTCCTAAAAGTTCCCGGAGGGGTCATTATGACTTTGCCATTTTGGATGAAGAATTTTACTTGGAATTTAAAGGTTTAAGTGATCGGTTTGAACGATTGTCCAGTAAAAACGTGGACACTAACCTAGACCAGGAAGGCAGGAAATACGTGGATATTGCCATTGAATTTAAATATATAACCGGGCAATGTCAGCGTGAAAATATTGAATTTTGTCTTTTCAAGCTTAAAGAAGCAGAAGAAGTTAGAAAGAAGATATTTTTAGTTTTCATCAGGAAAGAGGGAATGAACTCCGAAAGATACCAAAAGATTATCAACTTTTTAAACCGGATGAAAGAAGAATCAAAAGGGGAGATAGATATGGAGATCATAGGACCTGATGATGACCGGCAGGTTTTGTTTTCTTAAATTTTGTTGGATTATTTTATTCTTTCACTTTTTGACCTGGGATCTCAACTTCGCGAGGATCCTTGATTGATTCTGTTTGATGGTCCAATCCCAACATTTCATCAAGTTTTTCATCAGATAATTCTACGGGTTCTTCTTTAAATGATTTTTTTTGATTTTCAATTTCCATGTTTGCCAATAATTCCTGTAAGGAACTAATATGTTTAATTACAGGAGAATTTCTATTGGTCTGGTATAATTGAATGTTACCTACTTTCTTTGTTTTAATGATTATTTTTTCACTTAATAATTTATCTAATAGTTTATAAACAGTGGGCCTGGCGATTTGAGCTCCTTCAGCAAGCTCTGTTTTAGAAAATTCGGACCAGGGATGTGCTACTAAAAAATCGATTAATTTTACCTGTGAACATTCACCAAAAATTTTAGTCAACATAAAACGTAGCTCCTTGTAAATATATTATACACTGATGTAAATAAATATATAGGGTGTTAGATTTAATGTGAAAATTTAGGCAATTTAACTGGTTGTTTTGTTTATTTTTCTGTGCTTTGTAGTTTGTTTTTTAAAAGTACTTTTTAAAATTTAATTATATTAATTTTAAAGGGTTAATATATCGCAAAACATAAATAATGGCTTTTACATATTATGTTTGGTGATATAAATGAAAATGCCATTAGTTCACGATATAAAAAACCCTAAATGTAAGTTGTTAGACATAATATTTATAGATATTGACTGTAGAGAAACACAGCTGGAATTGAGTCGAAATGGCATGAAACCTATGAATAAGGTGTTGGATGCAATAAAAATTAGATTAATTGCCATGTTCTATGGAATTGATATTAAATATGTTGTTAATGAGCTAAATAACAGTGAAAAATTGAGAAAAGCATTCAGATTTAGATCAACTTTAAATTATCTAGAGCTTTCCGAGGTTTTTTCACGTTTTAATGAGTTACAAGTGCTTGAATTTGTTTTAAAAAGATCAAATAAAGAATTTAAAAAGAATACAAGGGGAAATAGGAAGATAATCATTGATTCAACTGATATCCGTTTTAATATCAATCTTGACAAAAAGTTTTATGATGATAGAATTTTAGAAGAAAATGGCTATGAAATTGGCTTTTCTAGTTCAAAAGGCAAATTCATTGGAGGCAAATTAACTATAGCTCTGGATTACGATACCTGCCAACCATTAACAATGCTATTCCACCGCGGAGCAGTTCATGACAGTAAAATTTATCTTGAAATCCTTGCAGACCTAAAAAGAAGAAGGATACTAAAAAAAGGAGACTTAATACTTGCCGATAAAGGATATTTCAGCTTTAAAAACTATAGGATCGGTTTAATGGATTATAAAATCGTCCCGTTAATCCGTCCAAAGAAAAATACTCGAAAAGACAAAGTTTTCAGCCAATTTAACTATCCATTAGAGTTATTCAAGGCAAAAAACTCATTAAAAAAATTATGCAAACAATTAGTCAATAAACTAAGTAAATTATACGATAAATGGGACGATTTAAAGTCAATACGAAGCAAAATCGAAGACTTTAACAAATTCTTCAAAAATGGAGTGGGTTATGAACAAATACCCTCCTACACATACAAATCAGCAGCAAAAACAACATATCTAAGTGTACTTTTAGCAGCCCTAATAGTATCCAAACTAAAACCAGATAAAAAGCAACTACAGCAACTCGCTGAAATGTAAAAACCTAACACCCTATAAATATATCGAGTACACTTTTATATTGTTATTACTAAATATTAATTAATGACATATGATGATCTATCCAAATTGATTCTATTTTCATTACATCGAAAAGGATATTATGGCAGAAAGCACACCCCTGTAGTTCATATTTGCAAACGTATTCCACAATACAGTTGTAAAGACATTAAAAAACGAGTAAAAGCATTAATTAAAGGGGGATTAATTGTTCCTTATCCAACAAAACACGGTTTGGATGTTCATATCAATGTAAACCGATCATCTGAGGTAAAAAAGTTAATTAAACCACTTGTTGATGAAATGGATTTTTATAAAGATTACAATTAATGTTATGATCTGCCTGTTGTTTGATACAATCTATCGGTTATTGATTCAATTAAATCCAGTTTTTTAAGGCCTTTTATCCATTTTGTGGCTATTCCACTTTTCCCGTAGTAAGCCCCGGCCAGCTGACCATAAATAGCACCAGTGGTATCAGCATCTTCACCCAGGTTCACCGCCAATAAACAACCTTCTTCAAAGGTATCTGATTTATAGAAAGCCCAAAGGGCTGCTTCCAGGGATTTAACCACAAAACCACGCCCACGTATTTCCGGTGGTTCTTTAGATTTAAAGGAACCACAGGCCACCTGGTCGATCTTGCTTACTAAGGGGTTTTCTTCCCAGTATCCTGGTACGGGTGAGTAACGTGGTGTGAGGAGTTCCTCCTTGGATTTGCCGATTAGTGCCCCGTGTATTAATCCTCCCATGTAGCGGCAGGCATCCACAGCCAGGGAGTGTTTATGGGTGGGGCATGATGACCGGGCTGACATTTCCAGTGCCATTAGGGGTTTTGACATGTAGAAGAGGGGTACTGGTGCCAGACGTATCAGTGAACCATTCCCTGCTGAGTACTCATGATCCGGTCCGGAGTAAGCTTGGCCAGTTTCTTCAAATGCCATTAGGGCCTGACGGGTGGTGTTTCCAATGTCAAAGCATTCACCATTAACTGATAGGTGTCCATCATGGTACCAGCGAAGGTAGCGTTCCATCTGGTCCTTCGGGTCAAAATCACTGTTTTTGATCAGGCTTTCTGCCAGGCAAAGGGCCATGGAGGTATCATCAGTCCAACATGCCCGGTGCTAGATTGAAGGGTCCCCCACCCACCATATCGTTTACTGGCTGGAAGCTACCAGGATCAGTAAACTCCAGGGCAACACCCATACAATCCCCCACCGCCAAACCAAGTATAGCACCATGGAACCGGTCTTCAATTTCCTTCCGGATACCCTTTAACCTCACCAGAAGATCCAGGATAAACCCATTATCAATCATGTCACCCAGTAAACCCTCGGTGAATCTATCCGACCTTATGATCATGGTGAATAACTTCGGGATTATGGTAATATCAGCGGTATCCAGTAATTCCCTTGATTTTATGTATTTTTCTCCCTCACCAATCAACTGAGTCCAATCAAAATCCATTATCATGTTCCGTTGGTATAGATCATGATAGAACTTATCAACAGTTTTTGAATAGTCAGAGTAGGGAAGCTGGGGAGGTTTACCAATCACCTGGTGGAACTGGTTATTCTGGTCCTGGAAGTAGGGTAGGTACTCCAGTAAATTGTTAATATCCTGAATATTGGGTATTATGTATGGTTTTGAAGGGACACTTGGGCTCATGAAATATCTCCAATTGATTTAAAAACCAATTTCTTCCGGTTCAAATGCAACAATGCCATCAATACGATTAAAATGTTCTTTGTTTCTGGTTATGATTTTTTCAATCCCTACTGATAGTGAGCTAGCTGCAATTATACAGTCATTCAATTCTATCTCTTTTCCTTTTTTAATTAAATCCGCATATATTCTCCCACTTTCTAAAGCAATATCTCTATTAACATCAACCAGATGAACAATAGATAAAATATCGAGAGTTTTAGAAATAGAATCTTTGCGCGGTGACTATTGGCACCTACACTAAGTTCGGCTGTAGTAATGACAGAAGAGAAACCATTATTATTATTTTCAATACTTTCGAGGAAATTTTTGGATGGTTCTACTATATCCGATCTGAGTACATCAACAAAAATTGAAGTGTCAATGAAAAATCTCATAATTTATCAAGCCTTTCAGAGCGTCTTAATTTCCTTACAAAATCACCGCTATCCACATTATAGCCCCAAGAACCAGCGCTTTTTTTAACAACATTATCCTGGGGTGATTTTGCTTTACGGATCTCTTTCAATATGAAATGTAGCTCTCTATCTAATTCTATTAATCTGCTTTCAAGATCCGAAATATCCATTAAAACACCTCTATTTAAATTATGTGTTTTTTTAGATAATAAAATTTCACTTTTACTAACCATAATATATTACTTGACAATATAAAATTACTGAAGCTTTATGTTTTAACAGTCCTTTCTATTGTTAATTCTCAGATTAGCTATTTCATCAAGTCTTTCTTTACCTACTTCAGCTAACCATCTTTTGAAAGGTTCTGCTTTTGGAAATGGAACTGACTGAATTAATCTCAATAATTCTTTACTAGATGCTAATTAGTTAAACGCATTTTACCATCAGTAGCAGGCATTTTCAAACTGTGACAATTTGTCACTGTTTGAAGATATTAATGGGGCCCCCCAGATTAAAAGATGTTTATATGATAAGTCGATTAATTAAATAAGCAGAGGGGATATCATGACTAATGAAGAGATTAAAACTAAAGAAAAGCAGTTACTGATGATGGTGGGAGATTTTACTCGTGATAATATCGATGAGGAATATACTGAACTTTGCTGCAACTTAGTTAAGAAGTTAGGGAGAAAGCATGATGTTCCTTTTAAACGGGGAAGACTTGAAATATGGGCCAGTGCGGTTGTATATGCAATTGGTCAGATAAATTTTTTGTTTGACAAATCCTTCGAGCCCTATTTAACTCCTGATGATATATGTAATTACTTCAACACCAAAAAATCCACAGTTTCAAGTAAAGCAAAAACCATAAGGGACATCTTGAAGTTGGAATACTACGATGAAGAGTTTTCCACACAGAAAATGGTTGGAAACAATCCTTTTAACAATTTTGTAATGACAGAAGAAGGAATTATCGTACCTACATCTATGTTGTTTGAAGAAAAAAGCTTTTTAGATTTGTTAGAAGAACAAATTGGTTTGGATAAGGAAATTATAAAAGAAACGCTCGTCGAAGCTTTCATAGAGAAGAAAGAGAATACAGATGAAAAAGAAGTAGAGAACTTTATAAAGGTACTTACCAGCCCTATCCCAGAGGAAGATGATGATACTTTACAGGCTATTTCCAGTGTCTTGGATGATTTAGTTCCTATTGCAGATGAGGAAGATGATATTGAGTTTTTTGAAGATTATGTAATTGACGAAGATAATCCCCTGGAAACCATTGAAGACTACCAGAGGGCCATAGATCTATTCCGCAGCACCAAGGGTGAGGAATACTTTGAAGAACACAAGGGTTATTTTTGGGGTATGCTTGAAACCCGACCATTTATGATGCATCTATTGGAGCAGTCCATGTTACTATGGGATGCTGGACAAAAGGATAGGGCAGTCAGTCAACTTCAGTACCTTTTAGAACTCAATCCCAATGATAATCAGGGAGTAAGATACATCCTTATGAGCAGACTACTTGAATTAGACAGGCTGGATGAAGCCCAGGAATTATTTGATTTTTATGATGAAGAGTACTCTGCAGACTGGCTCTTTTCAAAGCTCTTCTTATCAATAAAAAACAACGAAGACAAGGACATTATTTACAAACTGTATGAAGAAGCAGTTGAGGAAAATGAATTCATTGTTCCATTTTTAGTTGGAAAGAAGAAAATCCCCAATGTATTACCCTCCTATTACAGTCCCGGTGATGAAGATGAAGCAATCATCTATGTTGATCTTGCTCAAAGGGCATGGAAAAAAAATAAAAAAGCCATTAAAATGTTAAAAAAATTTAATAAATAAATGATGCACCACTAAACCAATGTCTGGCTTCAATTAGACAATCCTTATTCATTCAACCCATTTTTTCCAATAGATTTTATCATTTCGAGTTATGATTCTCGTAAACTCCATTGATATTTTTTTCACGATTTTGAATCCTAAATAATTGCCTACCCATTAAAAATCTTCAAATTCCCATATATCCTCTAAAAATTTCTTGAAGATTATATCTCCTTCGTTAACTTCCTTAATTATGTTAAAGTTAGTGGAGAAGATACTCTGTCCGGTTGAATATAGCTGGCAATAGCATTGTAACATCTTTACTTTTTATGATATATGTTAACAGAAATAGCCGCAAAATCAAATTTATGTTTTTATGTAACAGAATTTTATGATATAATAACCAAACTTCCTGCCAAAGATAGATGTTCGTAAAGAGGAAGTTATATGGTTTACAAGGTTAAATCAGTCCATGATGGTAAAGAATATGTTAATGAGGGAAAGGGAATCAACCTACAGTATGGGGAAAAAATGAGACGAGCAACTTTCTTAATAGGTGCTTCTCATGTTGATGAAGTGCTTGATCTTTTTCAGGAAAAGAATGTTCAGTATAAAATAAGTAAGATATGGGTTTAATCATCCAGTTTATGTTTTTTGTATTATTGCAAGAGACAAATTAGCTAAAAACATTTTAGAAGATTTTGTAACTCTCAAGATAAGGCACTGGAAATATGATGTAAATATTAATAAACTTCAGGGATATAAATGATAATATGAAATTTCAGGATGAATATGAGAAGATTGCACTGGAGTTTGCTAACCAGGTATTGGAAAGCCATGGTGCGAAAATTGATACCATCATTCTGTTTGGATCTACGGCTCGGGGTGAGGCTAATGAGGAGTCGGATATAGATATTTTGGTTGTAGGTGATGTGAGCCTGGATGAACTCTTAGATGTTTCCATTCCACTACTGCTTCAATATGGTAAATTCATTGCTGCACAGGATATGCCGAAGTCCCGATTTAAAAGATTGGTTGAGCAGGGTTATTCTTTTATTAACAATGTACTAAATGATGGTGTGGTTCTATTTGAAAGAACTGGAAAAACATCTCCATAAATCTAAAGAGAAATTAGAAACTGCGCGTATTTTACTCAGAAAACGCCGTATTACTGATTCAATAAGTGAGTCTTATTATTCCATTTACCATGCCACCATGGCTCTTTTAAAACTTCGAAATATTCACCCCCGAACACATTCTGGACTTATATCTGAATTTGGTCTTAATTTTGTTAAGGATGGAACTATTGAAGAAGATTATGCCAGATATCTGGTTAAAGCTGAAACTAAAAGGGTAATGGCTGACTATGATGTGGATTATATGGCTACAAAAGAAGAGGCTGAAGAAATCTTTCACGATGCCGAAAAGTTTTTGGAAAGAATTAAAAAAGCCATAGAAGAACTCAAATAATTTTTTTTGACTATTACTATTGAATATTTGTATTAAGGGCTTGGAAATGAGAGCACTGGAAATATGGAGTAAATAACTAATTTAAAATGATTTGTATTTCGATTCAAAGATTTTTGATCTATAATTTTGAACATTTCTAATAATAATTTTAAACTTATCAAGTATCATTAACTATAATCGTTGTTTCATTTTCGCTAACCTTTTTAACGGTTATTTTTTTATTACTTCCATCATTAACCTGAAAGTTGAGATTGTAATTGTTTTTAATAGCACCATTATCTTCGGTGATGTTTTTAGCATCATTGCTACTTGCGAACACCATATTCTGGTCTTCAGTAAGTCCCCAATGAGATCCGATATTTATTGTGAACAGTATCATGGGGATTAAAAGGAATAATATGAATACAAATGCGGCTTTTTCCTGATATGTGCCTGTTTTTATTCTTCTTTTTTTATTAAAACATACAAAATCGCTTTTTATCAGGGGGTACAGTAAGGGGCAACCATGGACGGTCATGAGATCAAGAAGGATATGAGAAATGAAGCCTATTACCATTGCTGATCCAATTGTTAAATTTAAGATACCTACTAAAGCAAAAGGAATCAACCAGATTATGGAATGACCTATGCCTCTGTGTTTTCTTGCTAACTTGTCTATTAGATCCGGGAATACTGATATCCATGTTGCAAAAAATATTCCAATTATCAGGTTATGGATACTGGTTAAATAAGCGAATGTTAGAAATAGTAGGATGGCACCCGCAATGTGGGTGTATTCTCTCATGATCGCCCTCCTGTATACATTAAGGTCCTGAAAATTAAGAATCCAAACCAGGCTCCTCCAAGTAATAGTGAAGCTACGTTACAGGAAAATGAGGTTTTCAGGTAAATAAAAAAACAGTATATACTTAAAATAGCATAAACAGCGTAAGTGATGTTAATTTCATCTTTAGTATTTTCTAATTTGTAATCTTCTATATTGACCAGTTTAAACGTTTTGAAGAAGTGATATACTTCTGGTTTAAAGTTTTTAACTGCATTGAAACTGCAGATGAGATGGATATTTTCAATGCTGCTGAGATACTGGTATATTTGTAAAGATCTTTCTGTTAATCGCTCAAAATGGTTGAAGAGTATTATTAATGTTTTGGACTTCAACTCTTCCACCATGTATTTAATGAGTTCGGGTATACTTAAACGATTTAATTGTGCCTTACTGTAACCACATATGACGCTCATAGCGTCCACTAATCGCATCTTAATTGGTAACGGTTCATTGTAATAAATACATAAGTATTCACTCTTCAATAAGTTAAAACAATTATAAACATCTTTATTATAGAACATCAAGTTCTTTCCATTGTTTATATTGTCTTTTAATTGTAAGAGTTTCATACTACATAATATGACTTACCTAATATAAAAAGGGTAGGTACATATGTGTAGATCGATGTTTGAATTATTACATTCTGTCAAAAAAATTGTCAATAAATCTTCGTTTTGGTTTTGAAGAGTTATAATTAAGGTTTAATGATTATTTTTTTTATCCTAGACTATTGGGGTTTGGTGACAGGAATTTAAGGTTCATAAAAAAGGTAAGGTTAAGATCAATAAAGAAAGTTGAGGTCAATTAAAAAAAGTGTAATAATGATGTGTAATAGTGGAAAAAATAAGCTAACTAAAAAATAATTTAAAGGAAAAACTTGGGATGTGGTTTGTTTATTCTTTTTTCAAACGCGTGGAAAGAAATAGAAATTATTCCTTTTTATGATTGATTACATATTCTTTTAAGGCGTCTGCAATCCCATTGGATCGTGAATTGTACCCTTCTTTTTTAAACATTTCATCCACATCTTTGATTATTTCATCTGGTATTGACATACTGATTCTCATACTACTCCCTCTTTAATATTTATTTTATAATAACTATGAAGTAATACATATATCTTTCGGTATCATAATTGAATTCCGAAACCATCATTGAAGTCCCCCAAATTAATACATTCTCACCAAAAGATTATGGGTTAGGAACCTACCCTGAATCGTTACGATTTAACAACTTATCCTGATACATTTTATCTGAGTCAGCACCAGTTGGGAAACAAATCTTTAAAAGTGCATAATTATCGTATTATGCTTTTAGAATTCTGTTCCTTCTTT